>NZ_JBFBBS010000017.1:0-138136 GCF_040682835.1 Streptomyces sp. NPDC051104
ACGAGGACGACGGTGGCGACGGGGGAGAGCAGGCCGGCGGCGAGGGCGGCGATGCCGGGCTGGTAGCCGAGGGTGGAGAAGTAGTCGACGCCGGTGAGACACATCACCCGCCACCAGCGTTGCCCCTTGTGCGGGGGTTCGGGCTGGGCGTGCGGGCCCTGCACGGTGCCCTTGCCCATGTCGGACAGCCCCTGCAGCATCCACGCCCGCAATCGACTCGCAGGTGGGTGTTCGGTGGTCGCGGCCATGGACGTGCTCTCCTGTTGTGCGGCTTGCGCCTGATGTACGGCTTGGTGCGGGAATCGGCCCTCACACGGACGGCCGCACCAGCGTAAGCAGAGAGTGACGCGAGGGCCCACGGATGACGGGCCTCGAGGCGTCAAGCTTCCGTTAAGAACGGTCGGCAGACAGCCGGCCGCCCGGCGCTGGAGGCGGCGGCGTGTGGTGTCGCAGATGGCGTGTTCGGCGCTCGCGTGCAGCAGGGGCGGCAGTACGACGAGGCCGATGACGTCGGGGCTGATCCGGATCTCAGGGCAGCCCTCGCCCGCGAAGACCCGCCGCGGGCACAGCACCAGGAAGAGGAGCAGGGACAGCGCGCACCACAGGACGGCGCGCCACCGTCGCGGCACCGGAGGCCCAGTCGATCAGCAGCAGCATGACGAGCAGCGCGACCGCGCAGCGGACCGAGCTGTACAGCTCCCGCGCCCAGCGGTGGTCGTACACGACCTCACCGGGCTGGGGGGCGTACCCGCCGGCGCCCTCGTGCAGCTCGCGTCGCGCCTCGTCGCGGCCTTCCATACGGCCGACGCGGAGCCGAAAGGACCGGCCTTGATACGACCCTGACGGTCGCTCGGGCTTTTTGACGCCCTCCTCACCCGGCCACCCATCTCAGGGCGCGCCCCGGACACCCCCGTTCCGAAGCCCCAACCTCACGGCCCGGTTACAGAACCCTCAACCTCTGGTGGCGGCGGAATGAGGAGACGACGATGGGCGCATGACTCTGGCCCAGCGCGCTCTGGAGCGGCTCGACTCCTGGCCCGACCTCACGGTGGGGCCGGCCAGTTGCGGCACGGGGCGGGCGCTCAGCACCCCGCACAGCGAGATAGTCCACTTCCACGGCGACCGCGAGGCGGACCTGCACCTGACCACCGGGGCCATCCGCCGTTTCTCCGGCGACCTCGCGGAGTCGACCGCCATCCGCATCCTTCCCGGCTCACGCTGGGTGACCGTGCGTCTGGACTGCGACACCGACGTCGACCTGCTGCTGAGTCTGGTGAGCGTGGCGCTGCACGCCCACCAGGCCACTCAGCCACCGGCACCCCACGCGGCCGCCGCCTGCAACCTCCACCGCGTCATGCTGCTGCCCCGGGACCTCGACCCGAGCGGGTTCAGCCACTGACGCCACCACCGGCGGCCCCGAAGCGAGAGCACACCCGGCAACGCCGACACACGTGTCGTCGATAATGCAGTCGACGTTCTCGTGGGAGACACCGCGCCGGCTCGGCGGTGTCCGGGGCAGGGGAGGCGCAGTGGGTGTGACATCGGCGCAGCAGGCGCCGCAGCGGGCCCGGATGGGGCCGTGGCGGTTCGTGGTGTGGTTCGGCACGGTCAGCCTGCTCGCGGACTTCGTGTACGAGGGCGCCCGCTCCGTCACCGGTCCGCTGCTGGCGTCGCTCGGCGCCTCTTCTCTCGTCGTCGGCGTGGTCACCGGCGCGGGTGAGGCCGCCGCGCTGGGGCTGCGGCTGGTCTCCGGACCGCTCGCCGACCGCACGCGCCGGTTCTGGGGCCTCGCGGTCGCCGGGTACGCGCTCACGGTGGTCTCCGTGCCTCTGCTCGGCGTGGTCGGGACGCTCTGGGTGGCCTGTGTCCTCGTCATCGCCGAGCGGGTCGGCAAGGCGGTGCGGTCCCCGGCGAAGGACACCCTGCTGTCGCACGCCACGGCGGTCACGGGACGCGGCCGCGGCTTCGCCGTCCACGAGGCGATGGACCAGGTCGGAGCCCTCGTCGGACCGCTGACCGTCGCCGGGGTCCTCGCGCTCACGGGCGGCGACTACGGGCCGGCACTGGGCGTGCTGGCCCTGCCCGGCGCGGCGGTACTCGGGCTGCTGGTGTGGCTGCGGGCCCGGGTTCCCGACCCGGAGGCGTACGAGCGCGAGATCACCCCGCCGTCGACCGCATCCGGAGCCCCCGGCGGCCGCCTGCCCACCGCTTTCTGGACCTACGCGGCCTTCACCGCGGCCACCACCGCCGGCTTCACCACCTTCGGCCTGCTCTCCTACCACCTCGTCGAGCGGCACCTGGCGCACACGGCATGGGTGCCGCTGTTGTACGCGGCCGCCATGGCCGTGGACGCGGTCGCCGCGCTGGCCACCGGGTGGGCCTACGACCGGTACGGGCCCCGCGTGCTCGCGGTGCTGCCGCTGCTGTCGGCGGCCGTACCGGTGCTCGGGTTCACCCACACGGTGACGGTTGCCGTGGCCGGGTCGCTGGTGTGGGGCGCCGCCATGGGCGTGCAGGAGTCCACGCTGCGGGCGACGGTCGCCGACCTCGTGCCCTCCGGGCGGCGGGCGACCGCGTACGGGATCTTCGCCGGTGTGGTCGGCGCGGCGAGCCTGGTGGGCGGCGCGCTGACCGGAGCCCTGTACGGGTCCTCGATCCCGGCACTGATCACGGTCGTCGCCGTGGTCCAGGCCCTCGCCCTGATCCTGCTCGCCGTCACCCGGCCCGGCCGCGCGCAGGCCCGGCGCTGAGAACTCCGCACGGCTGCGTCAGCCCTCCGAGGCGCGCCGGCGGGAGGCCTCGATCTCCGCGTACGCCTGCTCCCGCCCCTCCCAGTGGGACCCCTCGACCGACTTGCCGGGCTCCAGGTCCTTGTACACCTCGAAGAAGTGGGTGATCTCCAGCCGGTCGAAGGCGGGAACATCACCGATGTCCTGGATCCCCGCGTAACGGGGATCGTGCGCCGGGACGCACAGGATCTTGTCGTCGGGGCCCTTCTCGTCCTTCATCACGAACATGCCGACGGCGCGGCACTCGATCGCGCAGCCGGGGAACGTGGGCTCGCCGACGATGACGAGGGCGTCGAGCGGGTCGCCGTCCCGGCCGAGCGTGTGGTCGATGTAGCCGTAGTCGGCCGGGTACCGGGTGGAGGTGAACAGCATGCGGTCCAGACGGATGCGGTGCTGGGCGTGGTCCATCTCGTACTTGTTGCGCGATCCCTGCGGGATCTCCACGATCACGTCGAATTCCACGACGGCCTCCTTGCCTGGTCGGTCGGCAGGCCGGGGCGCGGGCCGGGTTTCCAGTGTGCCCCGGCCTCCCGCACGGCGGCATCCGAGGGCCGACCGTGTGAGAGCGCCGGACGCCGGGTACCCGGCAGCGCCGGAAGGAGTTACCCGCCGACGTGCCGGAGCTGTCCCGCGACGGTGTCACGCGACCGTGAGGAGGAGCGGGAGTGCCGCGGATGGAAGAGGACGAGGCACGGCGACGGTTCACCGACGCCCGGGTGGCGCGGCTGGCGACGGTGGACCCCGAGGGGCGCCCCCACCTCGTACCGGTCGTGTTCGCCGTGCGCGGCGACGGCAGGATCGTCATGGCCGTCGACCGCAAACCCAAGAGCTCCCGGAAGCTGAGGCGGCTGCACAACATCGCCGTCCACCCGGCCGTGAGCCTGCTGGTGGACGCGTACGACGAGGACTGGGAGCGGCTGTGGTGGGTACGGGCGGACGGAGGCGCCCGGGCCGTGCCGCCGGAGGTGTCCGAGGACGACGACCGCGGGGAGTACGACGCCGCGCTCGGCCTGCTGGGGCGGAAGTACCCCCAGTACCGGGACAGCCCGCCGGACGGACCGGTGGTCGTGGTCACCGTCCACCGCTGGAGCGGCTGGCGCGCCGGTCCCGAGTCCGGGGCGGCCGACCGGGGGTCGCACTCCGACACGACGAACCAGGAGGTTTCCCATGACCAGGCAGGTACGTGACGTGATGTCCCGTGGCACGGTCGCCGTCGAGCCGATGACCTCCGTTGCGCGGGCGGCCCGCCTGATGCGCGACGAGAACGTCGGCGACGTGCTGGTGACGTACGACAGCGACCTGTTCGGGGTGCTCACCGACCGCGACATCGTGGTCCGCATGATCGCCGAGAACGGCGACCCGGACTCCACGACCGCGGGCTCGGTGTGCAGCCGTCCCCCCGTGGTGACGCTCGCGCCCGACGACACCACCGACCACGCGGTCGCCCTGATGCGCCGCCACGCCGTGCGCAGGCTGCCTGTCGTCGAGAAGGGCGGCTGCCCGGTCGGCATCGTCAGCCTGGGCGACCTCGCCGCGGCCGAGGACCCGCGTTCGGCTCTGGCGGACGTCAGCAACGCCCGGCCCAACCGTTGAGGGTCTCTCGTCAGCGCCGGGTGTCGGGTCCCCCCAGATCGTCGACCACGGTGGTCCGGCGGGCCCTGCGCGCGCCCCGTGTCCGGTGCGTCGCGGCGGTCAGCGTCGTGGCCAGTGCCAGCGCGAAGATCAGGGCCAGGGCGAGACCGGCGCAGAAGATGGCGAGGGTGTTCATGGTGGCGATGTTCTGACCGAGCATCGACACGGTGTAGTGCGGGCCGCCGCCCAGATTGTCGGCGATCACCAGCCCCGTGAAGGCGGCGGTGGCCGCCAGGAGGAGCATTCCGAGGAAGCGCATCCGAGTCATCTCCCCAAAGAGTCGTGACAACCTGCGGGTACCCGCCCCGGCACGGGCCAGACAGCGGCGAAACCGCCCCGAGGCACCGCCGTGACGGCACAATGGCCGCCGGCGGCGCGCCACCGCCGAGGCGGAGGGGAGACGGACGTGAGCGAGCACCAGCGCCAGTCGGGCGGGCCGACCCGGGTGGACACCCAGGTGGCCCACAACGCCCGGGTGTGGAACTACTGGATCGGCGGCCGGGACAACTACGAGATCGACCAGAAGGTCGGCGACCAGGTCGCGTCGGTGTTCCCGGTGATCCGCGAAGTGGCCCGCGCGGACCGCGCCTTCCTCGGGCGGGCGGTCCGGTTCCTGGCGGACGAGTGCGGGGTGCGGCAGTTCCTGGACGTCGGCACCGGGCTGCCGACGCTGGACAACACCCACGAGATCGCCCAGCGCATCGCGCCAGAGTCCCGGATCGTGTACGTCGACAACGATCCCGTCGTGCTGGTCCACGCCCGCGCGCTGCTGACCAGCACCCCCGAGGGAGCCACCGACTACGTCGACGCCGACGTGCACGACCCGGACTCCGTCGTCCGCCGCGCCGCGGCCACCCTCGACCTCACCCGCCCCGTCGCCGTCATGATGCTCGGCATCCTCAACTTCGTCCTCGACACCGACCGGGCACGGGAGATCGCGCGCACCCTCATGTCCGCGGTGCCGTCCGGCAGTTGTCTCGTCCTGAGCCACCCCACCACGGACGCCGACCTCGGCGGGCAGGGCAATGTCGAGGCGATGCGGTTCTGGAACGACAACGCGACCCCGCCCATCACCGCCCGCACCCGCGCGGAGGTCGAGTCCTTCTTCGACGGCCTGGACATCCTCGCCCCCGGCCTCGTCTCGTGCGCCCAGTGGCGGCCCGACGCGGCCGCCGACTCCGCGGTCACGGTCCCGCAGTTCGGCGCGGTCGCCATCAAGCCCTGAACTGGCCTGCTCACAGTGGGGTGTGGCTGGCCGTCATGAGGTACGTCCCGTAGGTCACGGAGAGCAGGGTGAGCGCGATGCCGAGCAGGCAGGCCTGTTTCGGCCGCACCCGCCAGGTCCGTACGAGCCCCCGCGCGAGCGGGATCAGCAGCGGGAAAGCGGGCAGCAGGAAACGCGGCTTCGACGCGTAGGGGCCGGAGCCGCCGACCGTGATCAGGAGCAGCATCCCGGCGTAGACGATCAGCGCCAGCGGCGCCCGGTCGACGCACAGCAGGCAGAACAGCAGGACGGCCGCCGCGACGATCACCAGCGCCAGGGGGTAGACGACCCGGCCGCCGTGCACCAGCAGCCCCTTGAGGAAGTGCAGCGAGCCCGCACCGAAGTCGAAGCGGGAGTCCCAGGCGCGCTGCACGGTGAAGTAGCCGCCGAACAGATCACCCATATGGGCGCCCACCCACAGCACGAAACTCACCCAGCCGAGGGGTGCGATGGCGGCGCCGAACCACAGCCCGAGCGGGACCCGGCCGCGACGCATGACGATCTCGTGCACGGCGACGACGACCACCGCGGCGGCCACGGAGAACCCCGTGGGCCGGGACAGGCCCGCCAGGGCCGCCAGCACACCGGCCCACAGCCAGCGGCCCGTCAGCACCGCGTACAGCGCCCAGACGGCCAGCGCGGTCAGCAGGGACTCGGTGTAGGCGAGGTTGAGGACGACGGAGTGCGGCATCGCGGCCCACACTCCGACGAGGACGGTGGCGACCGCGCGTCCGTACAGGCGGTGGCCGATCACGTAGATGCCGTACGCGGCCACCCCGGCGGCGCTCCAGGCGACCAGCAGGGCGGCGGCGCCCGGAGTGATCGGCAGGACGGTGTACACGGCGCGGATGAGTCCCGGGTACAGGGGGAAGAACGCCCAGTCCCGCTGGACGGCACCGTTGTGGAGGACGTGGACGTACGTGCCGTAGCCGTGCTGTGCGATGTGCAGGTACCAGCGGGAGTCCCAGGAGTGGGCCAGACCCTTGAGCAACGGGTGGCCGGCGAGGTGGTTCGCCACGGCGATCGCGACGATACCGGCCATGCGGATGGAGGCGAACAGCGCGAGGGCCGACGTGGCGCCGGGCAGAAGTCGGTTGTCGAAGGGGAGGCGGATGCGACGGGCTCCGCCCCTGGTGCGCGTGGGGGCGGGGGCGGGCGAGAGTGCGCTCACCCTCTGACCCTGCGATACCGGCGCACGGTCCGCAACGTGAGGTTTGGCCATGGTTGGGTCATATACCACTGCTGTACGAGAATCTGGCGTGACGGAGTGCTGAAGCAGGTGAGTCGTGCACGCCTGAAAGGACGAAGTTCCGTGGTGGGGAGGTTGCCTGGCCGACGGATGTTCTCACTCTTTCGCGTGACGAGTGGCACCGGGGCGGTGCCTGCCACTCCACTGGGGAGTGAACGCCCCTGTCCCTGACGGAAGGAGGACCCGCATGGATTTCCGCCCCCAGCGGATACCCCTGCCGCCCACCAGATCCCCGGCGCCGGACAGCCGCGCGGCGGTCTTCTGGCGCAACCGCGCGCTGGGCCTGTTCGACCGGCTCCCGCTGCCCACGGCCTACTGCACGACCGATGGCACCATCCTGCGGGTCAACGCGGCCATGGCGGGGGAGTGGGGCACACTCGCCGGCCCCCTGCGCGGGCGCAGCATCCTCGATCTGTTCCACCCGGGGACCAGGGACGAGTTGCGCGCCGTCACCGAGGCGATCCGGCTGCACCGCAGGTCCCGTTACACCGTCGTGGTGGGCTGGACCACCGCGGCCGGCGTCGAGCGCGGCGGCGAGATGACCGTCGACCTGGTCGGCGAGGCCTCCGACAACGCCCCGGACCTGCTGCTGATGCTCCCCGTCCGCGAGGACGCCCCCGCTCCGGCGCAAGACCGCGGCGGCCCGCCCGTCAAGGCGGACGAGATCGAAGCCCGGATCCTCGCACTGGCGGCGGCCGGTTCCACGACCGGCCAGATCGCCTCCGCCGTGGGACTGACCGTTGACGGCGTCAACTACCACTTCAAGCAGCTCTCCCGCCGCTGGGGCGTGACCGGCAAGGCGGCCCTGGTGGCGCGCGCCTACGTCGAGGGCGTCCTCGCGCCCGGCGTATGGCCGCCGGCCCCCGCACGGCCGGACGGCTGACGGTAGCCACGAGGCGCTCTCCTTAGAGTGGGTGCGTGACCAACGACAGCAGGCCCGTCGCCGTCTTCGACGTGGACAACACCCTCGCCGACACCGCGCACCGGCAGCGCTTCCTTCGGATGAGACCGCGCGACTGGGACGCCTTCTTCGCCGCCGTGCCGCAGGACCCGCCGCTGGCCGAGGGGATCGCGCTCGCGCTGAGGACCGCCGAGGAGTGCGAGCTGGTCTATCTGACCGGGCGGCCCGCGCGCTGCCGGCGCGACACCCTCGACTGGCTCGCCGTCCACGGGCTGCCCGAGGGACGCCTGTACATGCGGTCGAACGGCGACCGCAGGCCCGCCCGCGTCACCAAGCTGGAACTGCTGCGCGAGCTGGCCCGCGGCCGGGAGGTCCGTGTTCTCGTCGACGACGACGAACTGGTCTGCCAGGACGCCGAACGAGCGGGTTTCACCGTCGTCCGTGCCCGCTGGGCGTCCCCGTCCGCCGCCCTGAAAGACGCCCAGGAACGGGAGGGGCGGACCTGACAGGCCCGCCCCCGGCGGACGCGTGAGGCCCGCCCCCGGCGGACTGTGACGCCCGCCCCTCGCCCTCCGCTACTCGCCGTCCTCGAGCCGGAAGCCCACCTTCAGACCGACCTGGTAGTGCTCGATCCGCCCGTTCTCGATCCGGCCCCTGACCTGCGTGACCTCGAACCAGTCCAGGTTCCGCAGCGTCTGCGAGGCGCGTTCGACCCCGTTGCGGATGGCCTGGTCGATGCCCTCGGGCGAGCTGCCGACGATCTCGGTGACCCGGTAGATGTGATCGGTCATGCGGGTGCTCCTCTCCTTGGCGGGTGTCCGCGGGTGTGTCGCGCGCCGGCTCAGTCGGCCGGGCGTGCCGAGCTCAGGGACAGGGCGAACCTCCCTTCCCGGTCCGTCCACCAGTGCGTCAGGTCCAGTCCGGCGGCGGCCAGTTCCCGGCTCACACCGTCCTTGCGGAACTTCGCCGACACCTCCGTGCGCAGCTCCTCGCCCTCGGCGAAGTCGACCGCCAGGTCCAGGGCGGGGATTTTCACGGTCTGCGCGGTGCGCGCCCGCAGCCGCATCTCGATCCACTCGTTCTCCGCGTCCCACAGCGCCACATGGTCGAAGGCGTCCAGGTCGAAGTCGGCGCCCAGCTCCCGGTTGACGACGGCCAGCACGTTCTTGTTGAACGCGGCCGTCACCCCGGCTGTGTCGTCGTACGCCGCCACCAGCACCGAGGGGTCCTTCACCAGGTCGGTGCCGAGCAGCAGCGTGTCCCCGGGCGCCATCAGGTCCCTGACGGCCTTGAGGAACGCCGCCCGTTCGGCGGGCACCAGGTTGCCGATCGTGCCGCCGAGGAAGGCGACGAGCCGCGGCCCGGGTGTCTTCGGCAGCGTGAGGGCCGCCGTGAAGTCGGCGATGAGCGCGTGGACGTGCAGACCGGGCCGCTCGGCGGCCAGGGCCTGTCCCGCCTGGGTGAGGGCGCTCTCGCTGACGTCGACGGGGACGTAGGTGTGCAGCCCGCCCATCGCGTCCAGCAGGTGCCGTGTCTTCTCGGACGAGCCGGAGCCCAGCTCGACCAGTGTGCGCGCGCCGGCCGCGGCCGCGATCTCCCCGGAGCGGGCGATGAGGATCTCCCGTTCGGCGCGTGTGGGGTAGTACTCCGGCAGCTCGGTGATCTTTTCGAACAGATCGCTGCCGTGGGCGTCGTAGAACCACTTCGGGGGCAGCGACTTGGGGATGGGGGTCCCCCCTGGTCGAGCGGGGTCGAGACCTCGGGGGACGGTGAGGCCGGTCAGGACGTCCGTACGCAGCGCGGCGTCGGTGGCGTCCTCGGGCAGGGTGCGGGTGACATGGAACGGGCTCATGTGCGGGGCTCCTCGGATGGTGCGGATGCCATGTCGTCGCGCGGGTCCTTGAGCGGGGTCAGCAGGACGTCGGTGGTGTCGGCCGTGAGCAGCGTGCGGTCGGGCACCTCCTGCCAGCGCGAGTCGTCGTCGTAGGGCTCGGAGGCGACGACGATGCTGCTGCCCGGCTCGGCGACGTACCACAGGGTGTCGCCCCACGCGGTCGCCGCGATCGTCGAGCCGTTGGTGAGCAGCAGGTTGAGCCGGGAGCCGGGGGCCGCCGCGGCGATCTCGAGCACGGTGTCGGTCAGCGCCTGGCCCCCGTCGTCGCCGGCACGCAGCCGGTTCAGCACGAGCGCCCAGACGAGGGCCGAGTCGGTGCGGGCCTCCAGGGACAGCAGTTCGGCCGGCGGCAGGGACCGGGCGAGGTCGGCGACGGAGCGGGGCCATCCGGGCACCGCCCCGTTGTGGCTGAACAGCCACCGGCCCGCCGCGAACGGAGCCGCCGCGGCCTCTCCCGCGGCGCACCCTTCGGTCGCGTCCCGTACGGCCGCCAGCAGCGCACCGGAGCGCACGACCCGCGCCAGATCGGCGAAGGACGGGTCGCTCCAGATGGGCTCCATCCGGCGGTACCGCGCGGGCACCGGATCACCCCCGGCGTACCAGCCGACGCCGAAGCCGTCGGCGTTGACCGTCCCGTACCGCTGCCGCCGCGGCTCCCACGACTGCCGGTACAGGCTGTGCGACGGCTCCTTGAGGAGCCGGCCGAGCGGCTCCTCGGGGCCCAGGTAGGCGAGATGACGGCACATCACACATCCCGGACGGTGCGGAAGCCGGAGAAGATCTGGCGCCGGATCGGGTAGTCCCAGTTGCGGAAGGTGCCCCGGCAGGCGACCGGGTCCACGGCGAACGAACCGCCGCGCAGCACCTTGTGCTCCGGTCCGAAGAACACCTCCGAGTACTCCTTGTACGGGAACACCGTGAATCCCGGGTACGGCAGGAAGTCGCTCGACGTCCACTCCCACACGTCACCGATCAACTGCCGTACGCCGAGCGGGGAGGCGCCCGCCGCATAACTGCCGACCGGCGCGGGACGCAGGTGCCGCTGCCCGAGGTTGGCGTGCTCGGGGGTCGGGTCGGCCTCGCCCCACGGGTAGCGCCGGGACCGCCCTGTGGCAGGGTCGTGGCGGGCGGCCTTCTCCCACTCGATCTCGGTGGGCAGCCGGCGCCCCGCCCAGCGCGCGTACGCGTCCGCCTCGTACCAGCACACGTGCAGCACCGGCTCGTCGGGCGGTACGACCTCGGTGACGCCGAAGCGCCGCCGCAGCCACTGCCCGCCCTCGCGACGCCAGAACAGCGGGGCCTCGATGCCGTGCTTCCGGATGTGGGCCCAGCCCTCAGGGCTCCACCAGCGCTCGTCGCCGTAGCCGCCGTCCTCGATGAAGGCCGTGTAGGCGCCGTTCGTCACCGGGACGGCGTCGATGTAGAACGGCGGCACCTGACGCTGGTGCGCGGGCCGTTCGTTGTCCAGCGCCCACGGCTCGGTGGAGGTGCCCATGATGAACGGGCCGCCGGGCACGAAGACCTCGGCCGGGCCGTCGTACGGCGCCACCGGCTCCGGATCCGGGGCGGTGAGCGCCTGTGGGCCCTTGCGGAGCTGGTGGGTGATCAGCATCGTCTCGTCGTGCTGCTGCTCGTGCTGGGCGATCATGCCGAAGGCGAAGCCCGCCTCGGTCAGGCGCCGGCCCGTCAGCGGCGTGCGCTCCAGCACGTCCAGGGCCCGCCCGCGCACCTCGGCGGCATAGCGCCGGGCCTCGTCGGGCGGCAGCAGCGGCAGCGAGGGTCGTTCGGCGCGCGGGTGTTCGAAGGCGTCGTACAGCCCGTCGATCTCGGGCCGCATCGCCTCGCGGCCGGCGACCGCGCGCAGCAGCCACAGCTCTTCCTGGTTGCCTATGTGCGCCAGGTCCCACACCAGCGGTGACATCAGCGGGGAGTGCTGTGCCGTCAGGTCGGACTCGTCGACGCAGGTGGTCAGGAGCGCGGTGCGGTCGCGGGCCGTGGTGAGGGCGTCCAGCGCGCGCTCCCGGAGTATCTCGGGGTCGATCGGGGACCGTTCGTCGGTCATGTGCTGATGTCCTTCCCGTGGAACCGGGTGTCGTCCCCGCCGGAGGGGGTGTCCTTCCCGTGGAACCGGAGCAGCAGGTCGTCGGCGGGGCAGCGGCCCCGGGCCACATGGCGGTCGGTGAACTCGGCGACGGCACCCACCACGTCGGCGGTGGCACCGAGCCTCGGCAGCGCCTCGGCGGCGGCCGCGAAGCAGGCGACGGCGGCCTCGCGCAGCTCGGGGTCGGCCAGACCGTCGCGGGCCGCGGCGATCCACAGGGGGTTGCACGGCGGCGGCAGGGGGCCCGCCCGCTCGGCGAGGGGTTTGACCGACCGGTAGGCGGTCTCGGCGGCCTCGGGGTCGTCGAAGAGCGCGGCCGTCACGGCGAGCGGCACGATCCAGCCGTCGTCACCCGGCTGCGCGTCGATCATGCGCAGTTCCAGATGGCCGCGCGGTCTGACCGGAGGAAACAGGGTCGTCAGGTGGTAGTCCAGGTCCCCGCGGTCCGGCGGATCGGCGGACCGGGTCCAGGACCGGAAACTCAGGCCCTGCGGCACCCGCCAGGGACCGCTGCCGTCGCGGACGCACATCACCGGCGCGTCCAGCACGTGCCGGGCCCAGGCGGCGCGCGGGTCGCCGACGAGCGGGGGCGCGCTGGAGCGGCCCGGGTCCATGGCCGTCCAGAGGAACTGGCGCGTCGAGCGCCAGCCCGTGGGCCGGCCCCCGGTCAGCGGGGAGTGCGCGAACGCGGCCACCAGAACCGCGCCCAGCTGGTGCGCCAGCCACCAGCGCCGCCCGAACCCCAGGGGTCCCGGCTCCTCGTGTCCGGCGTCCAGGCACACCTGCACGGAGGCCGAGGAGCACATCATGGACCGCCCCTCGGGCCCCGCACGGTCCAGGCAGCGCTCCATGGCGTCGTAGCGCGGCTCGCGGAGGTAGCGGCGCGGAGCGCGCCACGGGTCGTGGCCGTGGCCGCTGAGGGCGAGGCCGGCCTCGCGCAGCACGGCGCGCACCGCGTCGAGGTCGGCGGAGACGGACCCGACGCACTCCATGAGGGAGGCGGCCGGAGCGGAGCTGAGCTCCAGCTGACCGCCGGGTTCGACCGTGAGGGCCGAACGCAGGGGCAGGGTCCGCAGCGCGGCATAGGCCGCGTCGAGACGTTCCGGTGCTACGGGGGGCCACGGCGTGCGCGGCTCGTGGACGAGCCATTCCACTTCGACACCGAGCGAGCGGGGCGGTCCGGTCTTGAAGCAGATACCGCGGACCAGCGCCTCCACGTCGGCTTCGGTGACGGCGGAGCGGTGCTCCGTACAGTCACTCACCGAATCGGACATGTCGGGATCCTCCTGAGGTTCCACCATGTCGCCGATCCGGACCCAGGAGGCCGGACCGGCATCGCTCGTCCCACCCAAGACGCTCCCCTGGATTCGCACAAGGGTGCACAGTGGGGCTTTCCGGACTGCTTTCCTCCTGTTGCGCGAGTCGCGAGACGTTGTTTCCGGGACCGCGAAACTCTGTTGCGGCGTGAGACCAGCATCGCTCACCATGCGTTCATGAGCACGACGGGGGAGATCGGCGCCGCGTCGGGGGAGCGGGCGCGCTCACGGCGCCCACGGGGGTGGCGCCGTGAGCGCGCGCCTGCGCGGGATCGCGCGGCAGACGGAGGAGATCGTGGCGGCGGGGGCCCACCGCGCGCCCGACGGACGTACGGTGCCATCGCCGCGGCGGTCGAGGTCGCCCGCACACGGACGCGGATGTACGGCCCGGACGCGGTGGACATAACGCCGGCCGACCAGGTCACCGGGGTCTTGGAGGTCACCGGCGAGAGCAGCCTGGAAGCCGCCGGGCGCCTTGTCGGCCGGTCGGGTGATCCGGTGGCCGTCCTGGAGGTCGTCTGCGCCGTGCTGGACCGCACGGCGGGGACGACGACAAGGCGGCGTTCGAGCGTGCCTTCGGCACCCGGGTGGGCGCCGCCTGACCCCGGGGCTCGGGGCTCAGTTCCAGCCGTAGCGTTCCCGGAGCCGGTGCACCACGAGGTTGAACCGCATCCGGTCCAGCGCGCACGCCTCGCGCCGCATGCCGGCCTCGTGCACCCGAAGGACGCGGTCCACGTCCACCCAGGACTCGCGCCCGGACCGGTCCCAGGGCCCGCTCCCGATCGGCACCCACTCACGGTCGCCGTCGTGCCGCTTGCTGGAGAGCTGCACGGCCAGCAGCGTGCCCGCCGCCTCACGGGCGACCACGAGCACCGGGCGGTCCTTGCCGCGCCCGTCGTTCTCCTCGAACGGCACCCACGTCCAGACGATCTCGCCGGGGTCGGGGTCGCCGTCGTGCGCGGGGGAGTACTCGGTCCGCACCCGGCCCACCTGACGGGGGTCGGCCTCCGTGGTGGCGGAGGGGCCGTAGCGGCCGGGGACGTCTTCTTCGGTAAAGGCAGTCACGCGGCTCACGGTAGAGCGTCACGGAGCACGCGCGCCGGGCGGGTCGGCTGGTGACGCCGCGTCAACTCGCCGTGGCGCCTGCTACGGCTGGGGCGGGTTGTCCTGATCGGGCCGGGACCGCATCTGTTCCCTGAGAGCGTCCGGACCCTTGTCGACCTGACCGGGCCGCGCGCCGTGAGGCTGCGCGCCGGTGGGCTGCCCCGCCTTGTCGTGGCCCTCGCCGACGCGTTCGCCATGGCCCTTGAGCATCTGCCTCAGTTTGTCCATCACGGACATGACACCCTCCTTCGTGGATCTGCCTCCTCCTCCAAGGATCAGGGCCGTTCCCCAGGGGTGCATCCGCTGGAGGACGTGCCGCGTACCCTCCAGGCATGGTTGACCGCTGCTCGGTCGACGCCGGAGGCGTCCGGCTGGCCTGCCGGATCTCGGGATCGCCCGACGCCCCGCCACTCGTCCTGTTGCACGCTCTCGGCGAGGACGGCTCCAGTCGGGACGCGGTTGCGCCGCACCTCGCCCGCAGCCGACGCGTGCACGCCCTCGATCTGCGCGGCCACGGCCGGAGCGACTGGCCGGGTGTGTACTCGCTCGAGCTGATGCGAGCCGATGTGCTCGGCGTCCTGGACGCGCTGGGCCTCGGCACGGTGGAGCTGATCGGGCACTCCCTGGGCGGCGTGGTGGCCTACCTGCTCGCCCAGGACCGTCCGGGGCGGGTGAGCCGGCTCGTCCTGGAGGACGTACCGGTGCCGCGCCCCCGACGCCCGACCGCCCCGGCCCGGCCGGACGGCGACCTGACCTTCGACTGGGAGGTGGTGACGGCGGTCAGGCCGCAGCTCGACACGCCGGATCCCCGCCGGCTGGAGCGGCTCGGCCGGATCACCGCCGAGACCCTCGTGCTCGCCGGCGGTCCCGGCAGCCACATCCCCCAGGACGGCGTCGCGGAACTGGCGCGCCGGGTCCCGCGCGGGCGGGTGGTCACCATCCTGGTCGGGCACCTCATCCATGAGGCCGCCCCGGACGCCTTCACGGACGCCGTCTCGGCCTTCCTGCTGTGAGCCGTCCCCGGGGTCTTTCCCTCCTCGGACACCTCCGGGACTACGGTACCCGCGCTCCGTCGCGCTGCCGGCCACCGGGTACTCCGTGGGCCAGATCCTCGGCCCCCTACTCGGCCCCCTGGCCGTCGCCGCGCTGCTCCACCACGGCTACCGCCAGGCCCGCGCTCCTGGCCGCCGTAGTGGTCCTCGCCGCCGCCCTCGCGGCGGGCGTCCTGCGCATCGGCTTCCCGCACCACCGGGCGGTCGTACGGGGCAGCGCCCCGGGAGACAGGCCCGCCGCGGCGGGCGCGGTACCGGCTTCGACGGACCGTCACTGACGCAGCCGCGCTACTGTCGGGCTGTCGGGACGGCCGCTCGACGACGTACCGCACCGAGGCCACTGACGGGGAGCCGCACATGACCACTGCACGGGACCTGCTGATCGTCGCGCTGGACGCGGCACCCGGCCGTTCCGCCGAACCGGGCGATCTCTCGCTGGCGCTCGCGGGAGCGGAGTTGCTCGACCTCCGGGACGCCCGGGCCCTCACGCTGGACGGAGACGTCGTCGTGCCGGGCGACCCGCCGGTGACCGACGACCGCCTGGTGCGGGAGGCCGCGGCGTCACTCGTCCGGCAGACGCCCCATGAAACGGTCGAGGACTGGCTCTGGCGCCGGGGGCGTGGTCTGTCCTCGGCGTATCTGGCCGCCTTCGAGGACGAGGGACTGCTCAAGCGGCAGCACCGGCGCCTGCTGCCGTCCTGGACCGGTGAGGCGGTGCTGGCCGACTCCGCCGCCCGGCAGCGGGCGGCGGACCGATGGGCCGAGGACGAGCCCGTGCTCGCCGCTCTCGCCACGGCCATCGGTATCCGCGAGACACCCGCCGGAGAGCTGCCGGACGAGACCGACGAGGCGGTGACGACGGTGCTCGCCGCCGTCGACGACGCGGTGACGGAACTGACGGCCGTACGACAACGACGAGCCATCGAAAAGGCGGCCTTCGACAACATCTGGAGGGGGAACTGAGGCGGACGCGGGCCGCCCGCCGGTCCGTCACGGGGCGCCGTCGTCGAGCGGTTGGGACAGTGCCGCCTTGACCTGCCTCGTCCGCTCGTCGGCGAGGACCTCGACCCGGTTGTCGGCCAGAGCCCGCATGGTCTGCTCGGCGACGTCCTCGGCGCCGATCTTCGGCGCGTCCGCCCAGGCGGCCAGTTCCGTGTCCACGAAGCCCGCGTGCACCCCGACCACCAGGGTGCCCTGGTCCCGCAGCCCCTCGCGCAGCGCGCTGGTCAGCGACCACTGCGCCGCTTTGGAGGCCGCATAGCCGGGCCAGCCGGGCCGGCCGACCCAGGACGCCACCGACAGCATGTTCACCAGGGCACCGCCCCCGTTCCGCGCCAGGACGGGCGCGAAGGCACGGGCGACGGCCCAGGTGCCGAAGAAGTTCACCTCCATCGCCTCACGGGCGCCGTCGAGGGAGCCGTCGAAGAGCTTGGTGCCCCAGCCGCCCACACCGGCGTTGTTGATCACAATGCTGACGTCACCCGCCGCGGTGGCGGCCGCGGCGACCTCTTCATGACGGGTGACATCCAGACGCAGCGGCGTGACGTCCGGGTCCGTCACGCTCTCCGGGTCGCGCGCCGTCGCGTAGACCTTGACGGCACCGTGGTCGAGCAACGCGCGGGCGAACGCCCTGCCGATGCCGCGGTTCGCGCCCGTGACCAGGGCCACCGATCCGGCGATGTCCATGGCTCCTCCTCATGCCGTGGGACGGGACTCGTTCGTCCGCCGACGCGCACCACCGCCCCGGGGCCCATCCTTCCCGGGGGACGGCTTCAACTCGTGCTCACGCCGGGTCGTTCGGGTGTTCGCTGAGGGGCGTCGTCTCGACCGTCATCCAGGGTGACAGCGGGAGCGCCTCCAGGACGGCCCCCAGCTGGGTCGTGTCCTCGGCACGCCACAGACCCAGTGTCCGCCCCTGGCCCGGTAGCTGCCACAGTCGTACGAGACGCCCCTGGGCGGCCAGTTCCGCGCACGGACCGCCTCCGCTTCCATGGCCGAGTCGATCACCTGAGCGGGCGTGCCCTCGGCCGCCGAGCGAGTGAAGTGGACCAGGGTTTCCCGGGCACCCTCACGTCCGGGCGCCGCCGGGGACGGGTCGTTGGGGTGCGGTGACAGCGGGGTGGCCTCGTCCGTGCGCCACACGCGCAGCGGCATCGAGGCCGGCACTTCCTCCAGCCGGGCGTCGTCCTCGGCCGTGAACAGCCCCAGCGTGCGCCACTCGCCGGGCCGGAGCGGCGGGCGCCACAGGCGGAGCAGGTGCCCCGGTGCGGCCGGCTCACGCGAGTGCGCGGCCTCACGGGCGCGGATGTCCGTGACGGCTTCCTCCGGTGTGCCCTCCGGGACGTGGGTGGTCATCGTGACGAGGTGTTCCATGGCGCGACTCCCGTTGCGGCTCGCTGTGCCCTCCGCATCACCATCACGCGCGGCGCGGCGGCGCGCACCCTTGCCGACCGTGCTCCGGATCCGGTTCCGCACGCCGGCACTACCTGTCAGGGTGGTGACGTGAATCTCATCCGGGTCACCATCGAGGCCCCGGCCGCCCGAGCCGAGGCCCGGCCGGCCGGGGTCACCGGCCGGCGCGCCGCAGAACGCTCTTCGGGCGTACGGGATCCGAGTCCCGTACGCCCGAAGCCTCAGCGCCTCACTGCCGAAGGACTCATCCCTCGTCCTTCTCCACCGCGACCTTCTCCGGTCGCGGCGGCACGGACCCGTTCAGCCCGGCCGTCCCCGCCGCCGGCGCCGCGTTCTGGTTCATCGAGGACAGCAACTGGCGGGCGAGCCCCAGGCCGGTGCCGCCCATCGTCAGGGCCTTGGCGAACATGTCGGCCATGCCGTCCGCCCCGTTGAGCAGCACCATGTTGTCGACGTTGCCGAACGCCGACGCGCCCGCCTGGACGATCTCCGGCCACTTCTCGGCGAGTTGCTGCGCCACCACGGCCTCCTGGTTGTCCGCGAGGGCCGCGGCGCGTGCCTTGATGGCCTCCGCCTCCGCAAGGCCCTGGGCGCGGGTCGCCTCCGCCTCGGCCAGGCCCTTCGCCTGAGCCGCGGCCGCCTCGGCCTCACCGGTCGCGCGGGTCGCCTCGGCCGCCGCCGCACCGCGCGTCTTGGTCGCCTCGGCCTCCGCCGCCGCGGCCGCCTTGACCCGCGTCGCCTCGGCCGCCGCCGCCAGCTCGGTCTCCTTCGCGTTCGCCTGCGCCGCCGAGATCCGCGCGTCACGCTCGGCCTCAGCCAGCGTGCGCTTCTCGTACGCCTTCGCGTCCGCGGGCTTGCGGACGTCCGCCTGGAGCTGCTGCTCGCGCCGGTGCGCCTCCAGTTCCGCGACCCGGGTCTCCTGCACCACGACCTCCTGGCGGGCCGCGGCATCCGCGAGCGGACCGGCCTGGCGCGCCTTGGCGGCCGCCTTGTCCCGCTCGGCCTGGTACCCGGCCTGCAGGATCTCGCTGTCCCGCGTCGCCTCCGCCATCCGCGCGAACGACTGCTGCTCAGCCTCGGTGGCGAGACGGTTCGACTCCGCCTGCGCGATGCGCGCGTCCCGCTGCACCGCCGCGGCGTGCGGCGCGGCCAGGTTCCGGATGTACCCCGTCGGGTCCTCGATCTCGTGGATCTGCAGCGAGTCCACGATCAGACCGAGCTTCTCCATCTCCGTACCGCAGGCGGCCCGGGTCTGCCCGGTGAGCTTCTCCCGGTCCCGGATCATGTCCTCGACCGTCAACCCGCCCACGATGGACCGCAGATGATCGGCGAAGACGTTGTGCACGCGCTCCGACATCAGCTTCTGCTGGTCCAGGAAGCGGCGGGCCGCGTTGGCGATCGACACGAAGTCGTCGCCCACCTTGAAGATGACCACGCCCCGCACCTTCAGCGGAATGCCCTGATGGGTCACGCAGTCCACGTGCAGTTCGGTCTCGTTGAGGTCGAGCGACAGCTTACGCACCGCCTGCACGCCCGGCAGGACCAACGTGCCGCGCCCCGTGACGATGCGGAAGCCCATCCCTTCCTCGAGACCCTCCGTCCGATGCTTCGAACCGGAGATGATCAGTGCTTCGTTGGGCTCCGCGACACGCCACATGAGCTTGAAGATCCCAACGATGACAAGCAGCGCGAGGACGGCAGCCCCCGCGACGACGCCGATGACCATCGGCATACGCCCCCTTTGCCTGGTGCCGGGTCGGCACCGAACGAAGGCGAGTCTGCGCCCCCGCAAGCCCGGGGTGAAGACACTGACGGAACCTTGTTGCAATCTTGACGCCCACGCCTCTCACCTGCGGTGAGAGGGGTTCAACTGTCGTACAGGGCCTCGACGTAGACGGTGCGGGGCGGCAGATACTCCACCACCATCACCACCGCGCCCCGCTCGATGCGGCCGGTTCCGCCCGCGGGATACGCGAGGAAGTGCTCGGCCCCGCCGCGCACGCGGACGATCACCTCGCCCACCAGTCCGGGCCCGACGGTACCGGTGACACGTCCCATCAAGCCGACCATCGGCGCATCGTCCATGGTCACAGGGTACGGTCCGCACGCTCCTGCGTCGCCGGCGCGTCCAGGGCGCCCGCGTACCGCGGCCACCGCCCGTCCCAGCGCCGGTCCGCCTCCAACTGGGCCGCCAGCGACACCAGAAGAGGCTCGCTGTTCGCCGGGCCCAGCAACTGCGCGCCCACGGGTAGACCGTCACCGACGAAACCCGCGGGCACGCTGATCCCCGGCCAGCCCAGCACGTTCCACGGCCAGGCGTACGGACACGCCGCGATCATCGCCCGGTCCGTGTTCCAGCCGTTCATGTTCGCCAGCGTTCCGATGCGCGGCGGGGGAGCGGCCGTCGTCGGCGCGAGGAGGACGTCGTACGTCGTGAACAGCGCCCCCACACGTCGGTGCAGCGTCGCCTCCGCCCGCCGCGCCACGCGCAGCGGAGCCCCACCGAGCAGCCGGCCCAGGCGTGCGGCGTCGCGGGTGCGCCGGTCGAGCAGGTCCGGGCACGGCACGTTGCGCACCCACTCGGCCAGCCCTGCGGTCGCCCGCGGCACGAACGCCAGCCCGATCTGCCCGTACCGCGGCTCCGCCCCCTCGACCACGTGCCCGAGCGCGGCGAGCCGCTCCGCGAGCGCGAGCACCCGCTCCCGTACGCGGGGATCGAGCCGCGCCGGCAACGCCGTGAACGGCGGCTTCAGCGAGAGGGCGATCCGCAGCCGGCCCGGGTCGCGTCCCACCGCGGCACAGACGTCCAATACGGGCGGGCGGTGCCGCTCGCCGTCGTGGTTCCCGCTCGCCGCGTCCAGGAGCAGCGCCGCGTCCGCGACCGTACGGGCGAGCGTGCCGTTGACCGTGATGCCGTAGAAGGACTCGGGGCTCGGCCAGGTCGAGATCCGGCCGCGCTGGGGTTTGATGCCGACCAGGTGCGTCCAGGCGGCCGGGATACGGACCGACCCGGCGCCGTCCGAGCCCAGCGCGGCCGGCACCAGGCCCGCCGCGACCGCCGCCGCGGAGCCGCCGGACGAGCCGCCCGGTGTGTGGCGGAGGTTCCACGGGTTGCGGGTGGCGCCGAAGGCGGGCCCCTCGGTGAACGGCCACTGCCCCAGCTCGCAGGTGTTGGTCTTGCCGACGATCACCGCGCCGGCCGCCCGCAGCCGCCGTACCGCCTCGCCGTCCTCGGCCGCCGGCGGGAACTCACCCGGGCAGCCGAACGCGGTGGGCTCGCCCGCCACGTCCATGTCGTCCTTGACCGCCACCGGCACCCCGAGCAGTGGCCGCCGCACCCCGGCCGCCAGCAGCCTGTCGGCCGCCTCCGCCTCGGCGAGCGCGGCCTCGGCGCGCACCACGCGGAACGCGTTCACCGTGGGCTGCGCCGCCTGGATCCGGGCCAGCGTGCGTTCCACGAGTTCCCGGGAGGTCGTCTCGCCGGCGGCGAGCGCGCGGGCGCACTCCACCGGTCCCGGAATGCGGTCGGACGTCATGGGGACACCTCCGCGGAACCGTCTTATACCGAACGGTAACCTGTGCGGGCGCCGTACGACAGCGATTGCGCAACTTCCCTTGTGGCAGGGGTGGTTACGGCCACGAGCGCACCCCGGGAACGCGCGGTGTGAGCGTTCTGCGAAGATGCGGTACGTCATGGTGCAGATACCGGAACAGCCCGTCCCTTGGTCGCCCGCACCACCCGCCGTGCCGACGAGTGCCGATGTGGCACGCCTGGCCGGTGTCTCGCGCGCGACCGTCTCCTACGTCCTCAACAACACCAGCGCTGTACGCATCAGCGAACCCACCCGCCGCCGCGTCCACGAGGCCGCCAAGGAACTGGGGTACGTCCCGCACGCAGCCGCCCGCAGCCTGCGCGCCGGACACAGCCGCATGGTGCTCGTGCCCTCCCCGAACGTGCCCGCGGGCCCGCTGTACAGCCGGTTCCTGAGCGAACTGCAGTGGGCGCTCAGCCGGCTCGACTACACGGTCGTGCAGTACGGCGGCATCGGCCTCGACCGCGACGAGGCGGCCCGTGCCTGGGCGGAACTGCGGCCGGTCGCGGTCATCGTGCCCGGCGGCGGCCTCGGCGCCGAGGGCGTCCACGTCCTCAAGCGCTCCGGCGCCCGCGCCGTCGTCACCCTCGGCTCCGAACGCGTCGAGGGCGCGCACACGCTGCTCCTGGACCAGGACGGAGTGGGACACAGCGCCGGGGTCCATCTGCTGGCCCGCGGCCGCCGCCGCGTCGGTGTGGTCATGCCCGAGGAGCCCGGTCTGGAGTTCTTCTCCAGGCCCCGGCTGGAAGGCGTGCGGCGCGCCCTGGAGGGCACCGACGCAACCGTCACCGTGCTGCCGCTCGCCTACGAGGAGGACTCCGCAGCCCGGCTGGCCGGGCGCTGGCGCTCCCTGGGCCTGGACTCCGTCTTCGCGTACAACGACGAGTACGCGATGCTCCTGATGCGCGCCCTGCAGGACGAGGGCGTGGACATCCCGGAGGAGACGGCCGTGGTCGGCGCCGACGACCTGATGTTCGGCCGGCTGCTGCGCCCGCGGCTGAGCACCGTCCACATCGAACTGCCGTCCGGACGCGACCTCGCCGAGCTGGTCGACCGCGCGGTGCGCGATCCTGGAGGTGTGCCGGAGGTGCACGAGGTGTTCGGGGCACGGATCGTGCACCGCGAATCGAGCTGAGCACCCGGGACGAGGACCTCCGGGCGCACCGTGCGCCCCCGCCCGGTGCCGGATCGGAGAGCCTCATGCTGCTCGACACGCGGACCTGGCAGCCGCAGCCGCTGACGGGCGCCGAGTACACCGTCACCGAGCCCGCCACCGGAGAGTCGCTCGGCACCGTCACGCTCGCCTCCGAACAGGACGTCGAGACCGCCGCCCGGGCCGCCGTCACCGCCCAGAGCGCCTGGGCGAGGACCCCCTACAGCGTGCGCGCCGCCGTGCTCCGAAGGGCCGGCGACCTGCTCGCCGCGCACACCGCCGAGCTGCGCGACTGGCTCGTCCGCGAGTCCGGTTCCGTCCCGGACAAGGCCGGCTTCGAGCTGCACGTCGCCGCCCAGGAGTGCTACGAGGCGGCGGCGCTCGCGTCCCACCCGACGGGGCAGGTCCTGCCCTCCGAGGCGCCCCGGCTGTCGTACACGCGCCGTGTCCCCGTCGGCGTGGTGGGCGTGATCGCCCCGTTCAGCGCCCCGCTGATCCTCGCGGTCCGCTCCGGCGCACCGGCCCTCGCCCTCGGCAACGCCGTCGTGCTCAAACCCGACCCGCGCACCGCCGTGTGCGGCGGCCTCGCCGTGGCCGCCGTGTTCGCCGAGGCGGGACTGCCCGAGGGCCTGCTGCACGTCCTGCCCGGCGGACCCGACGTGGGCCAGGAACTGGTCGCCGACCCGCGCGTCCCGGTGATCTCCTTCACCGGGACGACCGCCGCCGGCCGCGCGATCGCCGAGGCCGGCGGACACCACCTGAAACGGGTCCACCTGGAGCTCGGAGGCAACTCCGCGCTGATCGTCCTCGAGGACGCCGACCTCGACGCCGTCGTCTCCACCGCGGCCTGGGGGTCCTTCTTCCACCAGGGCCAGATCTGCATGACGACCGGCCGTCACCTCGTCCACGCGTCCCTGTACGACGAGTACGTCGAGCGGCTCGCCGCCAAGGCCGACACGCTCACCGTTGGCGACCCCTACCGAGAGAAGGTGCACCTCGGCCCCGTCATCGACGCGAGCCAACTCGCCCGGATCCACGGGCTGGTGGTGGCCAGCACCGCCCGCGGCGCGAAGCTCGTGGCGGGCGGCACGTACCGTGGCCTGTTCTACCGGCCGACGGTGCTGGCCGGAGCCGACGACACGACACCGGCGTACACGGAGGAGGTCTTCGGGCCGGTCGCACCCGTACGCCCCTTCACGACAACGGGAGAGGCCGTCGGCCTCGCCTCCGCGGGACCGTACGGCCTCTCCCTGGGCATCGTCACGCGGGACGCCGCGCGCGGCCTCGACCTGGCCGAGCGGATCCCGACGGGCATGGCCCACATCAACGACCAGACCGTGACCGACGAGGCTGTCGCGCCCTTCGGCGGTCTCGCCGCCTCCGGCACCGGCGCGCGCTTCGGTGGCGAGGCCAATCTGGACGCCTTCACCCACCTGCGCTGGACCACGGTGCGCGGGGAGGTGGCGACGTACCCCTTCTGACCGCCCTGCCGGCAGCCGTCACTCGCCGTTCTGCTCGACCTCGGCCTGCTGCTCGGCCACCGCCTTGCGGACCTCGTCCATGTCCAGCCTGCGGGCCTGCCCGATCACGTCGTCCAGAGCGGCCTGCGGCAGGGCGCCCGGCTGCGCGAACACGGCGACCCGGTCCCGGACGATCATCAGCGTCGGGATCGACTGGATGCCGAACGCCGCCGCGAGCTCAGGCTGCGCCTCGGTGTCCACCTTGGCGAACACCAGGTCAGGGTTGTCCTCGGCGGCCTTCTCGTACACCGGCGCGAACTGACGGCACGGCCCGCACCAGGACGCCCAGAAGTCGATCAGGACGAAGTCGTTGTCCTGGACCGTCTGGTCGAAGTTCTCCTTGGTGAGCTCCACGGTGTTGCTCATGGCGTATCCCTCTTCCTGATGTCGGGGCCGAGCCGCTGTCGTCAACTGTCACAGTTGGTCACGTATTCCGCGCCCCACCCCTGTGGTCACCGGGCACACCACCCACCAGACTGTCCCCATGACGGAAACGGAATCCATCGCGTACGACGTCGTGGTGCTCGGAGCCGGGCCCGTGGGGGAGAACGTCGCCGACCGCACCCGTGCGGCCGGCCTGTCCACCGCGGTCGTGGAGAGCGAGCTGGTCGGCGGCGAATGCTCCTACTGGGCGTGCGTCCCCAGCAAGGCACTGCTCCGTCCGGTGATCGCCCGCGCCGACGCCCGCCGCGTCCCCGGCCTCGCCGGGCTCGCGCAGGGCCCCCTCGACGCCGCCGCGGTCCTCGCGCACCGGAACTACGAGGTCGGGGACTGGAAGGACGACGGGCAGGTCTCCTGGCTGGACGGCATCGGGGCCGACCTCTACCGGGGCCACGGACGGCTGGACGGGCCACGCAGGGTCACGGTGACCGGCCCGGACGGCGAGCGGCGTGTGCTGTCCGCCCGGCACGCGGTGGCCGTGTGCACCGGCAGCGACGCCCAGCTGCCCGACCTGCCCGGGATCGCCGAGGTGAACCCGTGGACCAGCCGTGAGGCGACCAGCGCCCAGTCCGTCCCCGGCCGGCTGATCGTCGTGGGCGGCGGTGTGGTGGCCGCCGAGATGGCCACCGCCTGGCAGGCCCTCGGCTCCCAGGTCACCGTCCTGGTCCGCGGCAAGGGCCTGCTGCCGCGCATGGAGCCGTTCGCCGGGGAACTGGTCGCCGAGGCGCTCGTCGAGGCGGGCGCGGACGTGCGCACCGGCACCGCGGTGGAGTCGGTGCGGCGCGAGGGCGACACCGTCGTGGTCGTCACGGACGCCGGCGACCGCCTCGAGGCCGACGAGATCCTCTTCGCCACCGGCCGGACCCCGCGCACCGGCGACATCGGCCTCGACACGGTCGGCCTGGAGCCCGGCTCCTGGCTGCCGGTCGACGACACCCTGCGGGTGGCGGGCAGCGAGTGGCTGTACGCGGTCGGCGACGTCAACCACCGCGCCCTCCTCACCCACCAGGGCAAGTACCAGGCCCGGATCGCGGGCGCGGCGATCGCGGCCCGCGCGGCGCACGTCCCGCTGCTGGAGACGGACCGCTGGGGCGTCCACTCCGCCACCGCCGACCACGCGGCCGTCCCGCAGGTCGTCTTCACCGACCCGGAAGCGGCGGCCGTGGGCCTGTCGCTGGCCGAGGCGGAGCAGGCGGGCCGCCGGGTGCGCTCCGTGGACGTCGAGTTCTCCTCGGTGGCGGGCGCGAACCTGTTCGCCGACGGCTACCGCGGCCGCGCCCGCATGGTCGTCGACCTGGACAGCGAGACCCTGCTGGGCGTCACGTTCGTCGGCCCCGGCGTCGGCGAACTCATCCACTCCGCGAGCATCGCCGTCGCCGGCGAGGTGCCCATCGACCGTCTGTGGCACGCGGTGCCGTCGTTCCCGACGATCAGCGAGGTGTGGCTGCGGCTGCTGGAGGCGTACCGGGGCTGACACCGCTAGCCTCAGTCGGGCAGCGTGAACCCCAGTTCTCGCGCTGCCCGTTCCGGCGTCGGCTGGGCCCACCGCGCCGCCACCGCCTCGTTCGTCGACAGCGAGCGCAGCTCGGCGCGGTCCAGGTAGAGCGTGCCGTCCAGGTGGTCCGTCTCGTGCTGGACGATGCGCGCCGGCCAGCCCGTGAACTCCTCGTCCACGGCGGCCCCGTGCTCGTCCAGCGCCCGCAGCCGCACCCGGGCGTGCCGGGCCACCACGGCCTGCCAGCCGGGCACGCTCAGACAGCCCTCGAAGAACGCGGCGCGCTCGGTGCCGACCGCCTCGTACGACGGGTTGACCAGCACCCGGAACGGCTGCGGCACCCGCCCGCGCGCCACCCGGACCTCCTCCGGGACCGGCGCCGGGTCCTCGATGACCGCGATCCGCAATTCCACCCCGACCTGCGGCGCGGCGAGGCCCACGCCCGGCGCCGCGTGCATCGTCACGCGCAGGGCCTCGACGAAGCGGGCCAGCAGCGCGGGCCCCAACTGCCCGTCGAACGGCTCGGCGCCGGAGCGCAGCACCGGATGACCGGCGGCGACGACCGGCAACGGGCCACCGGCGGCGAGCAGTTCCTCGACCTGCTCGGTCAGGGGCTTGTGGTCACGCGGAGATCCCATCGCGCCAGCATGCCACGGCCCCGTCGGCGCCTCCGTGTGACGCACGCCACGTACGCCTGCCGGAACCCGGCCCCGTCCTGCCCCGACCTCTGGACCGCCACCGCTGAGACACGAGCCCCCGGAGAGGTCCGCCGATGCCCACCGCTCCCTCGCCCACGACGGACGAGTCCTCGCAGTCCGTCGCCTCCTCACCTTCGCGATGGGCGCCCTTGCGGCCCCTGGTGCTGCGCCTGCACTTCTACGCCGGCCTTCTCGTCGCCCCGTTCCTGCTGGTAGCCGCCCTGACAGGATTCCTGTACGCCGCCTCGTTCCAGGCGGAGAAGATCGTCTACGCCGACGAGCTGACCGTCCCGGTCGGCGGTGGCAAGCTGCCGATCAGCGAGCAGGTCGCCGCCGCCCGCAAGGCCCACCCCGAGGGCGCGCTGTCCGCCGTACGGCCCTCCCCGGCGAAGGACGCCACCACCAGGGTGCTGCTGTCCGGCGTCCCCGGCGTCGCCGAGGACCACACGCTCGCCGTCTTCGTCGACCCCTACACCGGGAAGGTGCGCGGCGCCCTGGAGCAGTACGGCTCCACCGGCGCCCTGCCGCTGCGCACCTGGATCGACGAGTTCCACCGCGATCTGCACCTCGGGCAGAACGGACGGCTCTACAGCGAACTCGCCGCCAGCTGGCTGTGGGTGATCGCCGCTGGGGGCCTGCTGCTGTGGTTCGCGCGCCGGCGTTCACAGCGCGCGGTCCGCGGCACGAGCGGCCGCCGCCGCACCCTCGGTCTGCACGGCACGGTCGGCGTGTGGGCCGCAGCCGGGTTCTTCTTCCTCTCGGCGACGGGCCTGACCTGGTCCACCTACGCGGGGGCCAACGTCGACGAACTGCGCACCTCGCTCGGCCAGGCCACCCCGTCGGTCTCGGCAGCCGTGGGCGGCGAGCACGCGGGTCACGGCTCCGCGTCGGCCACCGGCGGCGGCGAGCACGGCGTGGGCCTCGACGCGGTGCTGGCGGCGGCACGCGGGAAGGGGCTCAGCGACCCGGTGGAGATCGTCCCGCCCGCCGACGCGACCTCCGCGTACGTCGTGAAGCAGGTGTAGCGCAGCTGGCCCGAGAAGCAGGACTCGGTCGCCGTCGATCCGGCCACCGGCAAGGTCACCGACGTCGTGCGCTTCGCGGACCACCCGGTCCTGGCCAAGCTGACCCGCTGGGGCATCGACCTGCACACCGGCGTCCTCTTCGGGATCGTCAACCAGATGGCCCTGATGGCCCTCGCGCTCTGCCTGGTCCTGCTGATCGTCTGGGGATACCGCATGTGGTGGCAGCGCGGCCGGGCGGGCGCGTTCGGGCGGCCGATCCCGCGCGGCGCCTGGCAGCACGTGCCGCCACAGATCCTCGTGCCCTGCATGGCGGCGATCGCGGTCCTCGGCTATTTCGTTCCGCTGCTCGGCATACCGCTCGCGGCGTTCATCGCGGTGGACGTCGTGCTGGGCGAGACCGCCCATCGGCGCGGCAGGCGCAAGTACGGCGGTCGCGCGGCGTGATCCGACGGGCGGACGTGGATGCCGGACGGAGACGACAGGTGCGCCACCGGGTCACGCTCCACGACCTGTCCGACCCCCTTGATCCGGGACGGGCGGCCCACAGGCGGCCCGGTGCCGGAGGGCGACGTGACCTCGGAATGACGTGTCCGACGAGGTCTCGCCGGTCTTGTCCTCGCCGAAGCCGTACCAGGTGCTCCCCACCTTGATGACGCCGAGGCCGTGCAGCTGCAGCGCGTTCCGTTCTGGTCGGTGCGGGTGGCGCCGGTGGTTTGTTCGTTCCTTCTCTGCGGGGCGGGGCGGTCAGCCGGAGCGCGGCTCAGAAGGCCGTGTGGGCGAACCAGCGGTCGAGTACAGCGACCTCTCCCGAGACGTCGAAGGCGGAGTCCTGGTACGACCGCCGCCCATAGAGCAGGAGCAGGAGGTCCGCCGCCTGCCCCCGGACCTCCGCCGTCACCGCCGCGGTCGGCGCCGCATCGCCTGCTGCCGGTGCCAGCAGGCGGAAACCGTCCGGATCCAGTCGCACCCGCCACTCCTCGCCGCTACCGCCGTCCAGGTCCGCGCACCGGAAGGCGATGACCTCGCCGTTGCCGTGCAGCTTGGTCACCGCCGGGGCGAAGAGACCCGCGTAGGGCAGGTTGACGAGGAACTCGTCCACCCCGTCCGCCGCCAGTGCGGGGTCGATCTCCGACTCGCGGCCGACGGCCCGCTCCGCGTCCACCCGGTGCACCAGCGTTTCGCACAGCATCCGGCGGGCCCAGAACCGCGCGTGCTGGTCCTCACCCCAGGCCCACATCCCCGCCTGAGGGTCCGTGGCGCGCAGCACCTCGGCCACCGCGGGTACGCCCGCCGCCACCCAGTCGGCATACTGCTGCGCACGTTCCGGCAGCCCGAGTTCCACGTCGCGGCTGCGCGGGGGCTCCTGCACCAGCCGGGTCAGCAGTGTGCTGAACCAGCGCTGCAACGACCCGACGTGCCGGGTGAGTTCGGCCAGGGTCCAGTCGGGGCAGGAGGGCACGGCGGTCCCGGGGTCCGCACCTTTCACCACCTCGGCGAAGCACAGCGTCTCCCGCTCGATCGCCTGCCGGTAGAAGTCGTACGGCAGAGGGTGCCCTGCCGGGCTCGTCGTCCCCATGTGCTGCCGCCTTTCCGTCCGCGCCGGATTCCGCCGTGATCAGTGTGAGGGTCGAAGTCCACTCGAAGGCAAATCCGCGCGGTGCCGGGGCGAGCGACTGACGGGTCCGGATGAGGGTACCGGTCACGCCGTCAGATGTCGGCGGCCGGACGTCAGGAGGCCATCGCCTGCCGATTGAGCCGTGTGGAGGGTGATGAGGTGCGTCTGCGTCACAGTCGTCCCTGCGATCCGGGCTACACGCGCAGGCCCCGCGGCCGGGGGTTCCAGTATCTCGACGCCTCCGGGAACGTTCTGACGGATGCGTCGGAAATCGAGCGGATCAAGGGGCTGGTCATTCCTCCCGCCTGGAAGGACGTATGGATCTGCCGTCACCCCCACGGCCACCTCCAGGCCGTCGGCACCGATGCGGCAGGACGGCGCCAGTACCTCTACCACCCCCGGTTCCGGGCGCAGCAGGAGGAGAGCAAGCACGAGCACGTCCTGGAGGTCGCCGACGCGCTGCCGCGCCTGCGGGAAGCCGTGGAAGCCCACCTCAGCATGCGCGGACTGACCCGGGACCGCGTCCTCGCCACCGGCGCGCGCCTGCTCGACCTCGGCTTCTTCCGCATAGGAAGCGAGCGCTACGCGGAGATGAACAACTCCTACGGCCTGACCACCCTGCTGCGTCGGCACGCCAGGGCCTCGCGGGGACGCATCGTCTTCAACTACCCGGCCAAACACGGCAAGGAGCTGGTACAGGCCGTGGGGGACGACGCCATACTCCGTGCGCTCACCTCCCTGCTGCGGCGGCGAGGGGGAGGCGACCGGCTGTTGGCCTACTGGCAGCCGTCCGGCTGGCACGAGGTCTCGGGCGACGACCTCAACACCTACCTGAGGGAGGTCAGCGGCGTGGCCGTCACCGCGAAGGACTTCCGCACCTGGCACGCCACCGTCCTGGCCTCCGTCGCCCTGGGCGTCTCACAGCCCGCGGCCCGCAGCGAGACCGGGCGACGCCGGGCGATCGCCCGTGCCGTCAGGGAGGTCGCCGACTACCTGGGCAATACGCCGGCGGTCTGCCGCGCCTCCTACATCAACCCGCGAGTGATCGAACTCTTCGAGGAAGGCGTCACCGTCGCCCCGTGCCTGGACCGGCTGGGGGACGGGGCCGCGTTCGGTGTGCCGGCGACGCAAGGCGCGATCGAGAAGGCCGTCATTCACATGGTCAGAACCGGACGCCCTCCCGCCGGCAGTGGGACGGACCTGATCTAGGGCGATACGCCCCGGCGGCCCGGTCACGCCCCGGCCCGGTCTGCCGTGGCCCGGCCACGCCCGGCCTGGTCCGCTTCCCGTCGTCCGCTCCACGTGTTTTGTCAGGTGGTGCCCGGGTACTGCGGCCCGAGGATGTCGAAGGGTCGGGGGCAGCGCGTCCGTCTGCCCCGGCGCACCACCGAACGGGAGGAGTCGCGATGAACCCGCTGTGCGTGGCCCGGGCCCAGGGCTTGTTCAATCTCGTCGGTGGCGGCTGGCCCCTGCTTCACCTGCGCAGCTTCGAGTGGGTCTTCGGCCCCAAGACCGAGCACTGGCTGCAACGGACGACGGCCGGTCTCCTCGCCACCAGCGGCTGGGCGCTGCTGCGCACCCCTGCCGTACCCGGCGGCCCGGCCCAGGCACGCCGTACGGGCGTGGGCACGGCGGTGACGCTGCTGGCCGTCGACCTCGTCTACGTGCCACGGGGCCGGATCCGCCCCACCTATCTGCTGGACGCGGCGATGCAGGCCGGGTGGCTGGCGGCATGGTGGCGGTGCGGCCGCCTGAGCGGTCACCGCGGGAAGGAACGATGACGCGTGCCGGGCATGACCGCGCCACACATCGGCCGGGGGCGCGCCGGGCGCGAACGGCTCCGGTTCGACGGGTGGATCGCGGGGATCGGCACGTCATCGGGAACACGGGTGGTGCTGGGTCACTGGGTGCGGTCGCCGTTCGGTCCGTTCACCGACGTGATGCTCGAGCGGAAGGACGGACACCGCGTCCTTCTGGCCCCGTCCGCGCAGACGGCGCACTTCGTCGCCGGCACCTACGTCTTCGACGAGGTTCGGGTCGTACCGGTCGGAGTGGAGGCCGACCGCGGGGAATGCACGGTCGCGGCCCCACCGCTCGACCTCCGTTTCGTCACCGGCCGCAGAGGGCCCGTGGGCCTGCTGCTCAGAGCCGTGCCCGGACCGCTCGCCGCCCGTCCTGCCTGGGCCGTACTGGTGGCCCCGGCCGCCGGGGCGTTGCTGGGGGTGCGGACCCACGGCAGCGCGGGCGCTGGCCGGTACGAGTGGTACGGGGCGAAGGACCTGCTTCCCGTCACCGAGGCCCGGGCCGTCTACGAAGGGGAGGACCTCGGTTCCCTGGCGCCGGTCGAACCCGCCGTGCGGTTCGGGTTCGGCTCGACGCCCCGCAGACCGTGCCTGGTGAGCGTCACCACCACGGTGGCCTTGGAGGAGAGCCGGCAGGCGGTTCCCGTACGGTGATCCGGCCGAGAGCCGCCCCACCGGGTCAGGCGTCGGTGGCGTCGCCGCCCGTTCCGCGCTCGTCGGTCCCGGTGTCCGGCTCCCGCCGGGCCCGTTCGTCCTTCTCGACACCTTCGAGGGGCTTGCCCGCCGTGGTGCCGCGCTCGGTCCGGTAGCCCTCCTCGGCGCTCGCCGTACCGGGCACCGTCCGCTCCTGCGCCTGGCTCTCCGCGCCCGAGTGGGCGCCCGGCTCGTCAGGGTCACGCCCCCGTGCGTACCCGCTACCGCGGTGGTCCTTGCGATCACTCATGTCCGTGCCTCCGGTCGGTCTCGGGACCCCCTCGGGTTCCCTCGGGGCGCAGGCGGAAACGGCGTCGCGGCGCCTGCCGGGGCTGGACCTCCGCACCGCCTTGGGCAACCGTTCACGGCTGCTTAGCCCCGCCGTCGCGTCGAAGGGGTGGGATCTGGCCATCACATCCCGGACGTACCGAACGAGGTCCCATGCCCGGCATACGACGCACCTCCGCCCGAGTCCGCACTCTGCACGCCACGCTGGCCGTGGTGGCCGCCGTCGCACCGCTCGGCGCCGGCTCCGCGGCACGGGCCGACGCTCCCGCCCGAGCCGCCAGGGAGTGGACGACACAGGCGATCGCCCCCGGCGTGGAGGTCCGCACCGGAACCCTGCGGAACGCCGGTGCGGCGCCGTCGTGGACCGTGGCCGTCAGGCGTCCGGTCACCAGCCGGCTGACCGGCGCACCGGCCGACGCCGAGATCGGCCCGCAGCCCTGGGCGGACGCCACTGCCGCACGGCTGCGTGAGGCCGGCTTCCAGCCGCGTGTGGAGACCGTCCGCTGGCCGGCGTATGCCGACACACCGCAGGGCACCATGGGCCTGCGCGTGCGGGTCGGCTCCTACGCCACCCAGGCGCAGGCACAGAGCGCCGCGAACGCGGTGGCGGCGGCCGGCTTCCACGCCGCGGCCGCCTGGACGGGGTACGACGCGAAGCAGCCCGCCGACGTTGAGAACATCCACGTCGCAGTGATCGACCCGCGTGCCTTCACCGGCACCGTGGAGGCCACCCACGACGGCGATGTGGCGCAACGCGAGACCACCTCGTCGGTCGCCGCGAAGCTGGGCTCCCTCGTCGGGGTCAACGGCGGCTTCTTCGTCACGTCGGACGCGGACGGAGTACAGGGCACCCAGTCCGGCATCGCCGCCTACGACGGGCAGTTGGAGTCGATGGCCTCCGGCGCACGGGCGGCCCTGGTCCTCGGCGACGACGGTCGGCACATCCGCGTCGCGGACCTGACGAGCACCGTCACCGCCCGCGCCGACGGCTCCGCGTACGCGGTCCAGGGCATCAACCGGGTGCCCGGCATCGTCAGGGACTGCGGACGGCCCGGCGCCACCCCCAGCAGCCTGCCCTGGCAGGACGTCACCTGCCACGAGACCGACGACCTCGTCCTCTTCACCCCTGCCTTCGGAACCGGCCTGCCCACCGGGGCAGGCGTCCAGGCGGTGCTCGACGGCAAGGGACGCGTGGTCTCGGTGGGCGCCCGCGGCGGCCGGGTCCCCGCGGGCGGCACGGTGCTCCAGGGCGTCGGCTCCGCCGCGGACTGGCTCACCGCCCACGCCCGGCCGGGGCAGCGGATCGGCGTCGACGAGACCGTCCGCGACAGCGAGGGCGGGCGCGTCCGGCTCGGCCGCGGCGACAGCATCGTCAGCGCGGCGCCGACGCTGGTGAAGGACGGCCGGGTGGACATCGACGCCGCCACGGAAGGCACCGTCGACCCGCAGGATGTCTCCTTCGGCTACGCGTGGGCCGACGTGCGCCAGCCGCGCGCCATGGCAGGCGTGGACGCCCGGGGACGGCTCCTGCTGGTCACCGTGGACGGGCGGCTGGCCGGCGGCAGCGAGGGCTTCACCCTGCGGGAGGCCGCGGAGTTCATGCGGTCCCTCGGCGCCGTCGAGGCCCTCAACCTCGACGGCGGCGGGTCCACCGCGATGGCCGTGAACGGCGCCCTCGTCAACCGCCCTTCGGACGCCACCGGTGAGCGGGCGGTCGGGAACACGGTCCAGGTGCTGCCGGCCGGGCGCCACTGACACCCGGCGGGCGACACGGCGCCACGTCAAATCCCCTCGGACGTACGGGTGAGCGAGGACCGCGAGGACCGCGCGGTCGCGGTCCTCGCGGTCCTCAGCCCGGTCACGGACAGATGTGGGGGATATCTCGTCACGATGACACATCCCCACGTCAGCGCACCGGAATGACTGATTCCGAGCGGCTCCGGCCGGCCCGCCGCACAGCGGAACGTCCTGGTCTCAGCGGTCACATACTAAAGTTGACCGCTTGTTTGGAGCTGGACCGGAAGATCCCAGGCATCCCTGCGGGCCCACCAGCGCCCGGAGCACTCCGGGAACGACACGTGAGGACCCGATGGCAGCCCTCCGGCAAGGCCCCGCAGTCGCCCCGTCCGACGACGAGATGCACGCCCGGTTCGGCGACCGCGCCCGCTTCCCCGCAACCCCCGCCGCCGCGCCGCGGACGCTCATGGACATCCTCGACGCCTCCGTACGCGCGTACCCCGACGAGCCGGCCCTCGACGACGGCCGCCGTTGCCTGACCTACCGCGCCCTCGCCGTCGAGGTCGACAACCTCCGGCGGCGCCTCGCGGACGCGGGGGTCGGCCTCGGCGACCGGGTCGGCGTGCGCGTCCCGTCCGGCACCGACGACCTGTACGTGGCGATCCTCGCCGTGCTCGCCGCGGGTGCCGCCTACGTGCCCGTGGACGCGGAGGACCCGGACGAGCGGGCCGAGTTGGTGTTCGGCGAGGCGCAGGTGCGCGCTGTCGTGGGCGCCGGGCACCGGATCACCGTCAGCGGCACGTCCGACGTCCCCGCCGCCCGCCCCGGCGTCGAGCACGACGCCTGGATCATCTTCACCTCGGGCTCGACCGGGAAACCCAAGGGCGTCGCCGTCAGTCACCGCAGTGCCGCCGCGTTCGTGGACGCCGAGGCCGACCTCTTCCTGACGAAGGAACCGATCGGGCCCGGCGACCGGGTCATGGCGGGCCTGTCCGTGGCCTTCGACGCCTCCTGCGAGGAGATGTGGCTTGCCTGGCGCTACGGGGCCTGTCTGGTGCCCGTACCGCGCGCGCAGGTGCGCAGCGGCGCGGACCTCGGCCCCTGGCTGGTCGAGCAGGAGATCACCGTCGTCTCCACGGTGCCGACCCTGGCCGCGCTCTGGGAGCCGGAGGCCCTGAACGACGTCCGCCTGCTTATCTTCGGCGGTGAGGCCTGCCCGCCCGAACTGGCACAGCGGCTGGTCACCGAGGGACGCGAGGTCTGGAACACCTACGGGCCGACCGAGGCGACCGTGGTGGCCTGTGCCTCGCTGCTCACCGGCGACGAGCCGATCCGGATCGGACTGCCCCTGAACGGCTGGGAACTGGCCGTCGTGGACGACGCCGGACTGCCGGTGGCGATGGGGGAGAGCGGCCAGTTGGTGATCGGCGGCGTCGGCCTCGCGCGGTACCTCGACGCCGAGAAGGACGCCGAGAAGTACGCGCCTCTCGTCTCCCTCGGCTGGGAACGCGCCTACCGCAGCGGGGACCTCGTCCGGGCCGAGCCGGAGGGTCTGATCTTCCTCGGGCGCGCCGACGAGCAGATCAAGCTCGGCGGGCGGCGGATCGAACTCGGCGAGGTGGACGCGGCGTTGCAGGCCCTGCCCGGGGTGGCCGGCGCCGCCGCGGCCGTACGGACCGCGCGCAGCGGCAACCAACTCCTCGTCGGCTACGTCGTCACCCAGGAGGGCTGGGACCACCCGGCGGCCGTCGAGAGGCTGCGGGCCGAACTGCCCGCCGCGCTCGTCCCGTTGCTCGCACCGGTCGACGACCTGCCGACCCGCACCTCCGGCAAGGTCGACCGCAACGCGCTGCCCTGGCCGCTGGAGGGCGTGGAAGGCCCCGCCGCCCAGCTGTACGGCACGGAGGCCTGGCTCGCCGAGCAGTGGACCGAGGTCCTCGGCATCCCGGTGACCGACGCATCCGACGACTTCTTCGCGATCGGCGGGGGCAGCCTGGCCGCCGCCCAGCTCACCACCCGGCTGCGCACCCGCTATCCCAGCGCGGCCGTCCTCGACATCTACCAGCAGCCAAGGCTGCGCGAACTGGCCCGCCACCTGGAGGAGTCGGCACAGGACGACGGGGCGCAGCGCGTGATCGCTCCCGTGCCCGCGCGGGCCGGGGCACTCCAACTGCTCCTGCTGATTCCCCTGTTCACCGTGCTGGGGCTGCGCTGGACCGTGGCGCTGGCGGCCCTCGGCAACGTCCTGCACTGGTTCGGCCCGTATCCGTGGGCGCCGACCACCTCCTGGTGGGCCGTGGCGGCCGGGGCGCTGCTGTTCTTCAGCCCGCCGGGGCGGCTCGCGATCGCCGCGGGCGGGGCCCGGCTGCTGCTGCGGGGTGTCGAGCCCGGCCGGTACGCCCGCGGCGGCGGAATGCACCTGCGGCTGTGGGCCGCCGAACGGCTCGCCGAGTTCAGCGGGGCGACGTCGCTGACGGGCTCGTGGCTGGAGCGGTACGCCCGGGCCCTGGGAGCCAAGGTCGGTGCGGACGTGGACCTGCATTCGCTGCCACCGGTGACCGGCATGCTCAAGCTGGGCCGGGGCGCCGCCGTCGAGTCCGAGGTGGATCTGGCGGGCCACTGGCTGGACGGCGACGTGCTGGAGATCGGCCCGGTCAAGGTGGGGGCGCACGCCGTGGTCGGCACGCGCAGCATGCTCTTCCCGGGCGCGCGCGTCGGCAAGCGCGCCGAGGTCGCGCCCGGGTCGGCCGTCGTCGGGCAGATCCCGACCGGTCAGCGCTGGGCGGGCGCGCCCGCCGTCAAGCTCGGCAGGGCCAAGCACAACTGGCCCAAGGAGCGGCCGCACCGCGGTAGGGGGTGGCGGGCGGTGTACGGCGTCACCGGCTTCGCGTTGACGGCCCTGCCGGTGCCGGCGGGGCTGGCCGCGCTCCTGGTGGCGCATGTCTTCGTCGACCCGGCCGCCGGTCTCGGCGCGGCCCTGCGGGGCGCCGCCGTGGCACTGGTGCCGGCGACGCTCGCCTTCGGTCTGACGTACGCGCTGTCGCTTCTGGTCGCCGTACGGTTGACGAGTCTCGGGCTGCGCGAGGGTACACATCCCACGCACAGCCGGACCGGCTGGCAGGCCTGGACGGTCACCCAGCTGATGGACCGCTCGCGCGAGATGCTCTTCCCGCTGTACGCCGGGCTGGTCACTCCGGTGTGGCTGCGGCTGCTCGGGATGCGGATCGGGCGGGGCGCCGAGGTCTCGACCGTCCTGGCGCTGCCGAGCCTGACCACGGTCGGCGACGGGGCGTTCCTCGCGGACGACACGCTGACCGCGCCGTACGAGCTGGGCGGTGGCTGGGTGAGGATCGGGCGCGCGGAGATCGGGCGGCGGGCGTTCCTCGGGAACTCCGGGATGACCGCACCGGGCCGCAGCGTGCCGGACGGCGGGCTGGTCGGTGTGCTGTCGGCGACGCCGAAGAAGGCCAAGAAGGGCAGCTCCTACCTGGGCCTGCCGCCGGTGAAGCTGCCGCGCGCGGTGCCCGACGGCGACCGGAGCCGCACCTACGAACCGCCGGCCCGGCTGCTGTGGGCGCGCGGGCTGGTGGAGCTGTGCCGGATCGTGCCCGTGTTCTGCTCGGCGGGGCTCGCCGTGCTGACGGCCGCGGCGCTCAGCGCGCTGGGCGGCTGGGCCTGGCCGCTGTGCGGGGCGGTGCTGCTGTGCGCCGGGCTGGTGGCCGGTGCCGTGTCCGTCGTGGCGAAGTGGCTGCTCGTGGGTCGCCATCGGGCCGGGGAGCACCCGCTGTGGAGCTCCTTCGTCTGGCGCAACGAGCTGGCGGACACCTTCGTCGAGGTCGTGACCGTGCCGTGGCTCGCCGGATCGGTACCGGGCACGCCGTTGACGACGCTGTGGCTGCGCGGGCTCGGCGCCCGGATCGGCCGGGGCGTGTGGGTGGAGAGCTACTGGCTGCCCGAGACGGACCTGGTGACGCTGGGGGACGGGGCCACGGTCAACCGGGGATGCGTCCTGCAGACCCACCTCTTCCACGACCGGATCTTGCGGACGGATACTGTGGTCCTCCGTGAGGGCGCCACGCTGGGTCCTGGCGGAATCGTCCTGCCCGGCAGCACGGTCGGGGCCCGTACCACACTGGGTCCCGCCTCCCTGGTGATGGCGGCGGAGTCCGTGCCCGACGACACCCGCTGGCTGGGCAACCCGATCGAGGCATGGCGTCCCCGGAAACGAGCGACGTGACCCGTATCGGGCCGGGGGACGGGGCACCGGCACGACGTACGAGCACAGCGCAGGGAGCAGACGCACCAGTGAGCCCTCAGCAGAAGGCGGAAGCAGACCCGTACTTCCCCGACAACGGCGACCCCCGCTACCGGGTCCACCGCTACGAGCTCACGCTGGACTACCGCCCCGGCCCCAACCGGCTCGCCGGTGCGGCGCGTCTGAACGCCATAGCGGGCCCGGCCCCGCTCACCGAGTTCCAGCTCAACCTGGCCGACTTCCGCGTCGGCCGGGTCAAGGTCGACGGCCGGGCGGCGCACTACACGCACCGTGGCGGCCGGCTGCGCGTCCGCCCTTCCAAACCCGTCCGGGCGGGTGCCGCGTTCACCGTCGAGGTGCACTGGTCCGGCAATCCGAAGCCCGTCAACACCCCCTGGGGCGGCGTCGGCTGGGAGGAGCTGCAGGACGGGGCGCTGGTGGCGAGCCAGCCGGTCGGGGCGCCCTCGTGGTATCCGTGCAACGACCGCCCGGCGGACAAGGCGTCCTACCAGATCTCGGTCACCACGCCGTCGGCGTACTCGGTGGTGACGGGCGGGCGCCTGCTGACCCGCACGACGAAGGCGTCGACGACGACCTGGGTGTACGACCAGCCCGCGCCGACCTCCAGCTATCTCGTCGGGCTGTCGATCGGCAGGTACCAGACCGTGCTGCTCGGCGATCCGGGCGAGGACGGTGTGCCGCAGCACGCGCACATCCCCGCGCCGCTGCTCCCGCGGTTCTCCCGGGACTTCGCGCGCCAGCCGGCCATGATGACCCTGTTCCAGGAGCTGTTCGGTCCCTACCCGTTCGGCGAGTACGCCGTGGTGGTGACCGAGGAGGAACTCGACGTCCCCGTCGAGGCGCAGGGGTTGTCACTGTTCGGCGCCAACCACGTGGACGGCGCCCGCGGTTCCGAGCGGCTGGTGGCGCACGAGCTGGCGCACCAGTGGTTCGGCAACAGCGTGACCGTCGCCGACTGGCGGCACATCTGGCTCAACGAGGGCTTCGCGAAGTACGCGGAATGGCTCTGGTCGGAGCGGTCCGGGGGACCCGCGGCCGATCGATTGGCCGCGACGGCGCACCGGAAGCTGTCCTCGCTGCCGCAGGACCTGCGACTCGCCGACCCGGGCCGCAAGCGGATGTTCGACGACCGCCTCTACGAACGCGGCGGCCTGGTGCTGCACGCGGTGCGGTGTGCGCTGGGCGACGAGGCATTCTTCCGGATGCTGCGCGGCTGGGCGGGCGTGCACCGGGGCGGGACCGTGACGACCGGCGCCTTCACCGCCCACGCCGCACGGTTCGCGTCCCGGCCCCTGGACGACCTGTTCCAGGCGTGGGTGGAGGAGACGGCGCTGCCGCCGCTGCCGATCCCCGAACACCGGGTGCCGATGCGTCCGTCCTACCCGCCGAGCAACGCCGGCTCCGTCTGACGCAGGGCGGCCGCCGGTCCTTCAGCCGTCGAGGCGGACGAGGTCCGGGACGGCGGAACCGTTGCCCCCGCGTTCAACTCCTTTCCGCTCGACCGGCGTTCGTGACCTTTCCTGCTTCATCTCTTGACGCTCCTGGTACGGACCTTTAGATTCACTGACCGCTCACCGTTCCACGAATGCGCTCGACTTTCAGCCTTGTGAACGCAGGGTGGTGCTTCGGGGACGCGGCTCGGTGTCGCGCAAGCGCGGCCTCGTACTCCGCCCCGTGTCCACCACCTCCGAAAGGCCGTACTCCGCACGGCCGGACGCCCCCCACCATCAGCCGCGTAGTCGGCACAGGAGGACCCGTGTTCAGCCTCTTGCGCACCACCCGAACGCACCGCCGCAGAACCGCTCCCGCCGTCCGCCCCTGGGCGGCGGCCGCCCTGGTCGCGGCATCGGCCGCGTCCCTGCTCACCGCCCTGCCCGCGCAGGCGGTCACCGCCATGTCCACCCGGGCGGCACCTTCGCGAGCCGCTGCCGCGCAGGCGGCGGCCCTGCCGACCGGCTGGGCGACCGTCGTGAACGCCGGCAGCGGCAAATGCCTGGACGCCCGGGGGGCCGGAACCGCCAACGGCACCGCGGTCCAGCAGTACAGCTGCAACAACACCGGCGCCCAGCAGTGGAGTTTCACTCCCACCAGTGACGGCTACGTGCGCGTCAACAACCGCAACGACGCCAACCAGGTCCTGGACGTGACCGACGTGTCCACCGCCGACAACGCCCTGGTGCAGCTGTGGACGTACGGCGGCGGTGACAACCAGCAGTGGCAGGCCGTCGACGAGGGCGCGGGCGCCTACCACTTCGTCAACCGGCACAGCGGCAAGTGCCTGGACGTCCCCTCCGCGTCGACCGCGGACAGCGTCCAGCTGCAGCAGTACACGTGCAATGGCACCGCGGCCCAACGCTTCCAGGTGACGCCGGTCTCCACCTCGCCGAGCGACGTGGACCTCGGCCCCAACGTCGCCGTCTTCGACCCCTCCATGTCGTCGTCGGCCATCCAGAGCAGACTCGACTCGATCTTCAAGCAGCAGGAGACCAACCAGTTCGGCTCCCAGCGCTACGCCGTGCTGTTCAAGCCGGGCACGTACAGCAACGACGTCAACGTCGGCTTCTACACCCAGGTTCTGGGGCTCGGCCTGTCACCCGACGCCGTCACCGTCAACGGCGCAGTGCACGCCGAGGCCGACTGGTTCCAGGGCAACGCCACCCAGAACTTCTGGCGCGGCGCGGAGAACCTCTCGGTCAACCCGGCCGGCGGCACGGACCGGTGGGCGGTCTCCCAGGCCGCGCCGTACCGGCGGATGCACCTGCGGGGTAACCTCCAGCTGGACGACGGCGGTTGGTCCAGCGGCGGCCTCATCGCCGACAGCAAGATCGACGGGCAGGTGCGCTCCGGGAGCCAGCAGCAGTGGCTGACCCGCGACTCGCAGCTCGGGAGCTGGACCGGCTCCAACTGGAACATGGTCTTCGTCGGCAGCCAGGGCGTGCCGGCCACCAGCTTCCCCAACCCCCCGTACACCACGGTGGACCGGAGCCCGGTCAGCCGTGAGAAGCCGTTCCTGTACGTGGACGCCTCCGGCGCCTACCGGGTGTTCCTGCCGTCCCTGCGCACCAACTCCACGGGGACCAGCTGGGCGAGCGGCAGCGCCTCGGGAACCTCGCTGTCCCTGGACCAGTTCTTCGTCGTGAAGCCCGGGGCGACCGCCGCACAGATCAACGAGGCGCTGGCAGCCGGCAAGAACCTCCTGGTCACCCCCGGCGTCTACCACCTCGACCAGACGCTGAAGGTGACCCGCCCCGACACGGTCGTCCTCGGACTGGGCCTCGCCACCTTCGTGCCGGACAACGGCATCACCGCCATGACCGTCGCGGACGTGGACGGCGTCAGGATCGCCGGCCTGCTCTTCGACGCGGGAACGACCACCTCGCGGACGCTGCTGGAGGTCGGGCCGACGGGATCCGCCGCCTCTCACGCAACCGACCCGACGTCCCTGCACGACGTCTACTTCCGGATCGGCGGCGCGGCCGTCGGCAGGGCCACCACCAGCCTCGTGGTCAACAGCGACGACGTCATCGGCGACCACATGTGGCTCTGGCGTGCCGACCACGGCAGCGGCGTCGGCTGGACCAGCAACACCGCGGACACCGGTCTCGTCGTCAACGGTGACAACGTCACCATGTACGGCCTGTTCGTCGAGCACTACCAGAAGTACCAGACGATCTGGAACGGCAACGGTGGCCGGACGTACTTCTTCCAGAACGAGATGCCCTACGACCCGCCCAGCCAGGCCGCCTGGATGAACGGTGCGACACAGGGCTACGCGGCCTACAAGGTCGCCGACTCGGTGACCAGCCACCAGGCGTACGGTCTCGGCAGCTACTGCTACTTCAACGCCAACCCGAGCGTGACCGCGGAGCACGCCATCGAGGCGCCGAACAACGCGAACGTCCGCTTCCGGGACATGGTGACCGTCTCCCTCGGCGGCACCGGAACCATCCGCCACATCGTCAACGACCGTGGCGGGCCGTCCAACTCCAGCACCAACGTGGCCGATCTGGTCGCCTATCCGTGAGCCTGTCCTGACCGTACGGCAGCGGTGCCTCCCGTCGTGAGAGTGCGGCGGGAGGCACCGCTGCCGTCTCCGGGCGTACCGGGCGGCTTGAAGGCGGCCGATTGACGACGCGGCCGGTCGCCGATCACCGGGCCGCGCGTCCCGGACGGCGGCCCCGCGGTTGCGGGTCACCGCTCGACGCCGTGGACTTGAGTGCGTGGGGCGCCCGCGGCCCTGCCGGCCTGGTGTGGAGGAGACATGATCGTCGCTGCGGGGGCGGTGGCACCAGGGGGCGGCGCGCCGTGCTGAGCGTGCTGCTCGCCGTCCTGGCGGCGATCGCGAACGCCCTGGCCTCCGTGCTGCAGCGCAAGGCGGCACGGGACCGCCCGGAGAGCGAGAGCCTGAGCTGGCGGCTCGTACGGCACCTGCTGCACCGGCCGGTGTGGTTCGCCGGCGTCCTCTCGATCATCGCCGGATTCCTGCTCCAGGCCGCGGCGCTGGGCAACGGCCAGATCTCGCTGGTGCAGCCGGTGCTGGTCCTGGAACTGCCCGCCACCCTGCTGCTGGCATCGCTGGTGTTCAGGAGCCGACTGGGCGTCCGGGAATGGGGCGCCTCGGTGATGATGGCCGCCGGCCTGGCGGGACTGCTGTTCGCCCTGTCCCCCTCGCAGGGTTCGGCCGCACACGCCACCGCTCTGAGGTGGGCGTTCGCCTCGGGAGTGAATGTGCTCCTGGTCGCCGCCATGGTGGTGTGGGCCCGTCTCGCCGATCCCGGGGCCCGCAAGGCGGCCCTCCTGGGCGTGGCGACCGGGTGCGCTTTCGGGTTCACCGCCGCGCTGATCAAGGGCATGACGGAGGCGTTCACCCACGGCATCGGCGCGCTGTTCACCAGCTGGCAGCTCTACGCCATGATCGTGGCGGGCGCCGGCGCGATGTTCCTGCTGCAGTCCGCGATGCACGCCGGCCGACTGCTCGCCAGCCAGCCCGGGCTGACGATGTCCGACCCGGTCGTCGCGATCCTGTGGGGCGTCTTCGTCTTCGGCGAAGCGGTTCGGGGCGGCGTCTACACCATCTTGTCGGTCGTGGGAGCAGCCGTCGTGGCCGTCGCCGTGACGCTGCTCACCCGCTCCCCGCTGCTCGCCGGCCGGACCGGTCGCGGAGAAGAGGGGCAGCCCTGCGGCGGGGCCGACGCGGAGACGGAATAGCGTCCCCGAGGTCTCACCCGAGGCCGGCGAAGGGGTCGCTCGGCTGCCAGGCGGCGGGCAGGACGACGTCGACGCCGTCACGGCGCGCCAGGGGCAGCAGTCGGCTCATGGTCGTGTCGAGGTCGTCGAACAGGTAGGGCAGCGGGCGCAACGGGCGCCCCAGACCGGTGAAGAAGTCGTCCCAGTGGACGAGGACGACGCGCCGTGCTCCGGTGGCGGTGACGACCTCCTCCCAGTACGCCCGGAGGAACGCGGCGGGCTGCTTGCCCAGGTTCCCGATGCCCAGGTAGACGACGTCGGCCCGGTGGCCGCGCAGGGCGCCGGGCCGGTGGTTGGCGCTGGCGTGCAGCAGCAGACGGCCGCGGGGATGCGCGACCAGCACGGAGTAGACGGTGCCGGTCTTCCAGGCCCGGGCGCGGGCCGGCGGGACGAGGGGCCGGTCGATGCTGCCCGGGTAGTGGTCGCCGGGGCTGTGCAGGGAGGTCAGGAAGGTCAGGTCGAAGCCGCCGTAGGTGAGGGTGTCTCCGTCCTCGACGACCCGCACCGATCGTGCGGGGACCCCCTGACCGCGCCCGACGTTCGCGGTGGACCGCGACCCGACCAGCTCGGCGCCGGTTTCCAGCGCCCACAGCGGGGCGTCGAGGGCGTGGTCGTAGTGGGAATGCGCGCACACCACGGCGGCGAGGGTGTCCACGCCCAGTCGCTCGACGGCCGCGCGGACCAGCCTGCGGTCGGGCGCGATGCGGCCCATGGCCACGCGCAGCAGGCGAGGCCGGGTGACGAACCCGTCCATGAGGAGACGGGTCTCACCGTCCGACAGCAGGACGGAGCTGGTGCCGAGGAATTGGGCGGTCAGTCCGTCGTGCGGGAGTGCGGCACGCTGCAGATACGGCAGGTAGGGCCGCAGGCTGGGGCGGCTGATCGGTGTCCTCATCCGGCCATCCTCGGGCGTGTGCTGCCCCGGTGCCAGCCCCGGTGCCAGCCCCGGTGCCACTGCGGTCGGCAAAGCGCGCCCGGGGCGGGATCCGCTCTCACATGGCGGGATCGCCGAACTGTTCCAGGAGGACGTCGACCGGCGTGGGGTCCGTCGCGGCGGACGTGCCGTCGTGGAGGGTCTGCTCCGCCCAGATCACCTTGCCCTGGGCCGTGTAGCGCGTCCCCCACCGCTGGGCGAACTGCGCCACCAGGAACAGCCCCCGCCCGCCCTCGTCCGTGGTCGCCGCCCGCCGCAGCCGCGGCGAGGTGCTGCTGCCGTCCGCCACCTCGCAGATCAGGCAGCGCCCGTACAGCAGCCGCACGGTCACCGGTGGTGACCCGTGCCGGATCGCGTTCGTGACCAACTCGCTGATGATCAGCTCCGTGGTGAACCCGCTCTCCTCCAGCCCCCACTCCCGCAACTTGTCCCTGCACCGTGTCCGGACCGAGGGAACGACCGCCGGGTCCGGCGGCACGCCCCACTCGGCCACGCACGAGCGCGGGAACAGCCGGGTCCGCGCCACCAGCAGGGCGATGTCGTCGGCGGGTCGTGCGGGCCCCACCGCATCGATCACCGCCTGGCACGCCTCCTCCGGACTGCGCCTTCCGGCCGCGCCCAACGCCCGGCGCAGCCGATCCAGGCCGACGTCGATGTCACGGGCGCGTTCCTCCACCAGACCGTCGGTGTAGAGCACCAGTTGGGAACCCTCGCTCAAACGCAGCTCGGCGGTCTCGAAGGGGTAGCCGCCCAGGCCGAGCGGTGCCGACGCCGGTACGCCGGGACAGGTGACGGTTCCGTCCGGACGCACCACCACCGGTTCGGGGTGCCCGGCGCGGGCCATCGTGCACGCCCCCGTCACCGGGTCGTAGATCGCGTACAGACACGTCGCTCCCGTCACCCCCTCGCCCTCGTGGCCGTCGGCGGCCTCGGCGGCGTCCTCCTCGTTGTCCATGCGGGCGACCAGGTCGTCCAGGTTCCCGAGCACCTCGTCCACGGGGAGGTCCAGCGTGGAGAAGTTGCGCACCGCGGTGCGCAGTCGCCCCATCGTCGCCGCCGCGTGCAGTCCGTGCCCGACGACGTCGCCCATCGCCAGCGCCACACGTGCGCCCGGCAGCGGGATGACGTCGAACCAGTCCCCGCCCACCCCCGTCGCAGCCGGCAGATACCGCCAGGCCACGTCGAGCGCGTCCTGCTCCGGTTGCCCCCGCGGCAGCAGACTGCGCTGCAACGTCACCGCCATCTCGTGCTCCCGCGTGAACCGCCGGGCGTTGTCGATGGCCACCGCCGCCCGCGCGGCCAGCTCCTCCGCGAAGTACAGGTCGTCCGGCTCGAACGCGGGGGAGTCCGTCGTCCGGTAGAAGTTGGCCACACCGAGCGGCACGTTCCGAGCCCGCAACGGCATGGTCACCAGCGAATGCAGTCCGAGTTCCAGCGCCTTGCGGGCGCGTTCCGGATCCTGCTTCTGCCAGCCGTGCGCCTGCCGCAGGTCCGGCTCCAGCATCCCCCGGCCCTCCTGGAGCGCTTGCATCTGCGGGGTTCCCGGCGAGAACGTGATCATCTCGCCCACCGGATACACCGGCATCACCTGCCGGTCCCCGCTGATCGCCGTACGCCGCAGATGCCGCCATCCCTCCGCCGTCGGCTCCCAGCCGCGCAGCACGGCATCCAGCAGATCGACGGTGACGAGGTCCGCGAACTGCGGCACCGTGACGTTCGCCAGCTCCTGCGCCGTACGCCCCACATCGAGCGTCGTCCCGATCCGCAACCCCGCCTCGTAGAGGAGCTTCAGCCGCTCCCGCGCCACCTCCGCCCGTCCCGAGACCGCCGCCAGCTCCGTGGTGTCCCGCAGCGTCACCACGCTGCCTCCCGGGCCACCGTGCGGGAACGTGGGCCGCTTGTTCACCGCCAGCAGCCGGTCCTCCGCCAGGTGCACCTCGTCGGTCACCGCGTCCGGCGAGATCAGCAACCGCGTGATCTGCTCGGGCAGCCCCAGCTCCCGCACCGGACGCCCCTGCGCGTCGGCCGGCAGGCCCAGCAGCCGCCTCGCCTCGTCGTTGGCCAGCAGCAGCCGCCCGTCGGGGGTGGTGATGAGCACCCCTTCCCGCACCGCGTGCAGCACCGCCTCGTGGTGCTCGTACAGCCGCGTCAGTTCCATCGGGGCCAGGCCGCGCGTCTGCCGCAGCAGCCGCCGGGACGCCAGCGTGGTCCCGGTCGCGGCCAGTGCCAGCGCCGCCGCGCCGGTACCGAGGATGATCGGCAGCTGTGGCATCCACAGGCGCGACACGTTCTTGACCGTGATCCCCGCCGAAACCAGGCCGACGACCGTGCCGCGCGAGTCGTGCACCGGGACCACCGCCTGCACGGCCGTGCCCTTGCCGGCGGGAAGGGGCGGCCCACCGGCCTGCTCGATGACGGTACGGCCTTGCAGCGCCGGCTTGATGTCGCCGACGAACCTCTTCCCGATCTCCTTCGGGTAGGGGTACGTATAACGAATTCCCTTCGTGTCCGTGACGACCACGAAGTCCACGCTCGCCTTCTTGCGCGCCGCTTCGGCCCGCGGCTGCAGGACCGCCGACGGGTCCCGGCTGCGCAGCGCCTCGGCCACTCCGGGCGCGTTCGCGAACGACTGGGCCGCGACGACCGACACGCGGCGCCCCTGCTGCAGCGCGTCCCGCGCCGCCTGGAGTATCACGCTCGCCACCGCGGCCAGGACCAGCAGCACCACGATCACGATCTGAAGCAGGAACACCTGCCCGGCCGCGCTGTGAGGGTTCAGCACGGAACCCCGACGCTCACGCGCGCGTCCGGTGGGCGGGGGCCGCGCCTGGGTCCGATCTCGTCCGAAACGTACCCTCATGTTCCCTTCATAGCACCGCTGTGCGCACCAGGACCGACCGATCTGAAGCCGTCAGCGTTCCCTCTCCCACACCTCGGGGCCACCGCCGTGCCACTCGATCAGGGCCGAGTCGGCCACGTCCACCTCGTCCACACCCTCCAGCCCGGCGTGCTGCAGGAAGACCGTCAAGTCATGCAGCGAATAGGCGGTGCCGAGGATCTCACCGTCCGCGCGCACGCGCCGGCCGCCGCCCTCGCTCGGCGGGTACACGATCACTCGACGCTCGGCCATGGCACCAGCCTCGCCCCCGGGGGCCGGGCCCGCATGCCGAGCTCCTCCGCGCACAGCCCCGGACTCTGCCGCCCCGGCGTGTCGAGCGGGCGGACGGGGGCACTGGGAGACGATGGGTCTTCCTCGGACAGCCAGGCCGGGGCCGGAGAGGCAGGGGCCGCATGGAGCAGGGGGTCACACCGGAGGGAGTCGGTGACGGGACCGGGGCGGTCGCGTCCGGCGTCGGACACGCGCCCTGCCCAGGCGGCGCCGTCCACACGCGACGGCGCATTCCCCGCACCGACACCCTGCTGAGCGATCCACGCCTGGCGGAGGCGGTGGGCCGGCTGGGGCCCCGCGTGGTGAAGGCGGCCGTGCGGCAGGCGCAGGAGCAGGCACGCGACGGCAGTATCGCGCCGGAGCGGGTGCGGGACGCGGCCCTCGCCCTGCTCCCGGGCACCGCCGGCGGTCTGCGCCCGGTGATCAACGCCACCGGCGTGGTCCTGCACACCAACCTCGGCCGGGCGTCCCTGTCGGCCGCGGCCCGGCAGGCGGTGCTGGAGGCCGCCGGGCCCACGGACGTCGAACTGGACCTGCACACCGGTGTCCGGGCCCGCCGCGGGCGCACGGCTCTGAAGGCGCTGTGCGACCGGGTGCCCTCCGCCGCCGCGGCGCACGTCGTCAACAACGGAGCCGCCGCGCTCGTCCTGGTCGCGACCGCGCTCGCCGCCGGCAAGGAGATCGTCATCAGCCGGGGGGAGATGGTGGAGATCGGCGACGGCTTCCGGCTCCCGGACCTTCTGGTCTCCACCGGGGCCCGGCTCCGCGAGGTCGGCACCACCAACCGCACGACCGCCGCGGACTACGCCGCCGCGATCGGACCTCAGACGGGGTTCGTGCTGAAGGTGCACCCCTCCAACTTCCGCGTCACCGGTTTCACCCGTGCCGCCGATGTCGGTGAACTGGCGCCGCTGGGCGTCCCGGTGGTCTCCGACATCGGCTCCGGGCTGCTCGCCCCCCACCCGCTGCTGCCCGAGGAACCCGACGCCGAGACCCAGTTGCGGTCAGGCGCCTCACTTGTCACCGCGAGCGGCGACAAACTGCTCGGCGGCCCGCAGTGCGGACTGCTCCTCGGCGACGGGGAGTTGGTCCGCACCGTCTCCCGGCACCCCCTGGCCCGCGCCCTGCGCGTGGACAAGCTGACCCTGGCCGCCCTGGAGGTCACGCTCACCGGCCCGCGGACCCCGACCGCCGCCGCCCTGGCCGCCGACCCCGAACAGCTGATGGTCCGCGCCGAGGACCTCGCCGCGGCGCTGAGCGCCGACGGCATCGATGTACACGCCGTCGACAGCGCGGCGACCGTGGGAGGCGGCGGCGCGCCCGGGGTGACGCTGCCCAGCGCAGCCCTGTCCCTGCCCGAGCCCTACGCCGCCGCGCTGCGCACCGGCGCCGTCCCCGTCGTCGGGCGTCTGGAGGCGGGGCGCTGTCTGCTCGACCTGCGGGCCGTGCCCCCGGAGGACGACGAGCGGCTGGCCGGGGCCGTGCGGTCGGCGGCGGGGAGGTAGGGGCCATGCGGGTGCTGGCCACCGCCGGGCACGTCGACCACGGCAAGTCCGCTCTGGTGCGGGCGCTGACCGGGATGGAACCCGACCGTTTCGAGGAGGAGCGGCGCAGGGGGCTCACCCTCGACCTCGGTTTCGTGTGGACCCGGCTGGGGGCGGACGGGGAGCATCTGGCCTTCGTGGACGTGCCGGGACACGAGCGGTTCGTCGCCACCATGCTGGCCGGGGTCGGAGCCGTGCCCGCCGTGCTGTTCGTCGTGGCCGCCGACCAGGGCTGGCAACCCCAGTCCGAGGAACACCTGGCGATCCTCGACGCGCTCGGGGTACGGCACGCCGTGCTCGCGGTGACCCGCAGCGACCTGGCGGACCCCGAGCCCGTGCGCGCCGACGCCGTGGAGCGCCTGGCCGCCACCTCGCTCGGCACGGTGCCGTCCGTGGCGGTCAGCGCGGTGACCGGCGCCGGACTGGACGAACTGCGCGCGGAGCTGGCCCGTTTGGCACGATCGCTGCCGGTGCCGCCCGCGGACGCGGACGTGCGGCTGTGGCTGGACCGCGCCTTCACCGTACGCGGTCACGGCACCGTGGTGACCGGCACGCTCGCCGCGGGCACCCTGCGCGCCGGTGACCGGCTGGTGACGGGCGACGGCTCGACCCCGCTGAAGGTGCGCGGGCTGCAGTGCCTGCACGAGGAACGGTCCGCCGTCAGCGGTGTGGCACGGGTGGCGGTCAACGTGCACGGCTCCGTGGACGGTGCCCTGCGGCGGGGGCAGGTGCTGCTGACGCCGGACCGCTGGCTGCTCACCGACCTCGTGGACGTGCGTGTCACCGGCGAACCGGTCGCCGACCTGCCTCGCACGGTCACCCTCCACATCGGTACGGCCGCCGTCCCGGCGACGGTCCGCCCACTGGGGGAGGACACCGCACGGCTCACCCTCAACCGGGCCCTGCCTCTGCGTGTCGGGGACCGGGCCGTGCTGCGGGAGCCGGGCGGGCAGCGCATGCCGTGCGGGGTGACCGTGCTCGACGTACGCCCGCCGCGACTGGCCCGGCGGGGCGCGGGACGTTCCAGGGCGGCGGAACTGGCGGCCATGACCGGCCGCCCGGACGGTGCCGCGGAGCTGCGGCGCCGACGGCTCGTCCGCCGCTCGGAGCTGCTGGCGATGGGGGTGCCGCCGCCCACCGCGCCCGTCGCCGGGGAGTGGCTGGTCGACGATACCCACTGGGCGGCTCTGCGGGAGCGCCTGGCCGCCGAGGTGAAGCGGTACGCCGAGGAGCACCCGCTGGAACCGGGCCTGCCGGCCGAAGCGGCGCGGCGCCTGCTGGGCCTGCCCGACCGGACGTTGGTGGACGCGCTCGCCGAGACACCGGGCCGGCCCCGACTGCTGCGCCGGCAAGGCCGGTTGTACGGTCCCGGCAGCCTCCGGCCGACACTGCCGCCGCCCCTCCGGGCCGCCGTCGAGGCCGTACGACGCGAGCTGACGCAGGCGCCGTTCCGCGCACCGGACGCCGACCGCCTGAGGGAACTCGGGCTGACCCGCAAGGCGGTGGCCGCGGCGGTCTCGGCGGGCGCGCTGCTGGCGGTGGCCGACGGCATCGTGCTGCTGCCGGGAGCGGACGCCCGGGCCGCCGAGGTCCTGCGCCGGCTGCCCCAGCCGTTCACACTCAGCGAGGCCCGCCGCGCCCTGGACACCACGCGCAGGGTGGCCGTGCCGCTCCTGGAACTGCTGGACGCGCAGGGACACACCGAGCGGGTGGACGACCAGCGCCGGCGCTGCCGGCCCGAGCCGGGCAGCGGAGGCGGACGGGAATCGAACCCGCCTGCCCGAGATCCTCGGACACCTCGGTTTTGAAGACCGGGAGGGCCACCAGGCACCCACACGCCTCCACCGCTCACCAGGCTAGTGCCCCAGGAGACAGGTATGACACCGACCCGCCAAGATACCGTCCGCCTCACGCAGTTCGCCCATGGCGGCGGCTGCGCCTGCAAGATCCCGCCCGGAGAACTGGAGGAGGTGGTGGCGGGGCTGACCGTGCCACCGCTCGCCGGGGGCGAGACCCCGCTGCTGGTCGGCCTCGCCACCGGCGACGACGCGGCCGTGGTCACCCACCGGGGGACGGCGATCGTCTGCACGGCCGACTTCTTCACCCCGGTCGTGGACGACCCCTACGACTGGGGGCGCATCGCCGCCGCCAACGCCCTGTCCGACGTGTACGCGATGGGCGGCCGGCCCGTGCTGGCCGTGAACCTCCTGGCCTGGCCGCGCGACCGGCTCCCGTTCGACCTGGCCCGCGAGGTGCTGCGCGGTGGACTGGACGTCGCCACCGAGGCGGGCTGCCACCTAGGCGGCGGGCACAGCGTGGACGACCCGGAACCGAAGTACGGCATGGCCGTCACCGGTGTCGCCGACCCCGAGCGGCTGCTGCGCAACGACGCCGGCCGGCCCGGACTGCCGCTGTCGCTGACCAAGCCCCTGGGCATCGGTGTGCTCAACAACCGGCACAAGGCCACCGGCGAACGGTTCGAGCAGGCCGTCGCCACGATGGCCGCCCTCAACCGGGACGCGTCCCAGGCCGCCCTCGCCGCCGGAGTCACCTGTGCCACGGACGTCACCGGCTTCGGCTTCCTCGGCCATCTGCACAAGCTGGCCCGCGCCTCCGGTGTCACCGCCGTGGTCGACACCGCCGCCGTGCCCTACCTGGACGGCGCCCGGGAAGCCGTACGGGACGGTTACGTCAGCGGCGGCACCCGGCGCAACCTCGAATGGGTCACCCCGCACACCGACTTCGGGGACACGGACGCCGACACCCGCCTGCTGCTGGCCGACGCGCAGACCTCCGGCGGCCTGCTCGTCGCCGGGGAGGTACCCGGCGCGCCGGTGATCGGGGAACTCGTGCCGCGCGGCTCGCACTCGGTGGTACTGAAGTGAACTCCGCGACGGTCGCTCAGACCTCCGTACCGGTGTGGTCGTCGATGCCGGCCCGGGCCCGGTAGGCGCGCACCAGCTCGACGGCCGCCGGGCCCCTGGGACGGCGGCCGGGCCGGATGTCGACGGCGAACGCCTTCGTCTCCTGGATATGGGTGTTGGGGTCGAGGGACATGTGCACCAGCTCGTTGGCCGCGTCGCCCGTGGTGTAGCCGTTCGGCCCCCAGTGGTAGGGCAGACCGACCTGGTGCAGGGTGCGGCCGTGCACGGTCAGCGGCGGCACCCGGTCGGTCACCAGCACCCGCGCCTCGATGACGTTCCGGGCGCTGACGATCGTCGCCCAGCCGGTGTGTTCCAGGCCGCGCTCGGCGGCGAGTTCGGGTGACACCTCGCAGAAGAACTCCGGCTGCAACTCGGCCAGGTAGGGCTGCCAGCGGGACATCCCGCCCGCGGTGTGGTGCTCGGTGAGCCGGTAGGTGGTGGCGACGTACGGGAACACCTCCGTGCCCGGCTCGTCGCCGCTGGGCTGGTAGCGGTTGTCCGGATGCGTCGGCAGCAACTGCCGTACGGGATTGCGCTGCTGGGCGTACAGCAGGTTGGTGAAGGGGGAATCCTGCGGCTCGTAGTGCGTGGGAAGCGGCCCGTCGGTGAGCCCGGAGGGCACGAACAGCCAGGCCTTGCCGTCGGCCTGCATGATGAACGCGTCGGTGCCCGACAGCGCCTCGGCGCCCCTGGCGTCCGGCGGGGGCTGGTGATGAGGGGACTTGTTGTTTGCGAAGTCGGGGATGTCGTGGCCCACCCACAGTGCCTTGTCCTCGTCCCACCACACCAGTGCCTTGCGCTCGCTCCACGGCCTGCCGTCCGGGTCCGCGGAGGCGCGGTTGTACAGGATGCGGCGGTTGGCCGGCCACGCCCAGCCCCACTCGTTCGCCACCCAGTTCTGCTGCTTGCCCGGCTTGCGGCGGGCCGCCTGGTTCACGCCGTCGGCGTAGACCCCGCAGTAGATCCAGCAGCCGCAGGCGGTGGAGCCGTCGTCGTTGAGTTGCTCGTAGGAGGCCAGCGGGTTGCCCTCGGCGTCGTAGCCGTTGATCTCCGCGAGGACCGCCTCCGCCTCCGGTTCGGCGTTCTCGCCCTTGGTGGGGTAGTCCCAGGTCAGGTCCAGCACCGGGCGGTCCATCCCGTCGGCCGACCCGGCGAGCTTCTCCCGGATGACGCGGCCGAGGTGGTAGGTGAACCACAGGTCGCTGCGCGCCTCGCCGGGCGGCTCGACGGCCTGGTGGTGCCACTGCAGCAGACGCTGGGTGTTGGTGAACGTGCCGTCCTTCTCGGTGTGCGCGGCGGCCGGCAGGAAGAACACCTCGGTGCGGATGTCCTCCGTGCGCATCTCGCCCGTCTCGATCTCGGGGCCGTCCTTCCACCAGGTGGCCGACTCGATGAGGGAGAAGTCGCGTACGACGAGCCAGTCGAGGTTGGCCATGCCCAGCCGCTGCATCTTGGAGTTGGCCGAGCCGACCGCCGGGTTCTCGCCCATCAGGAAGTAGCCCTTGCAGGTTCCCTCCAGCTGGGCCATCACCGTCTCGTAGGTCGAGTGGGAGCCCGTCAGGCGCGGCAGGTAGTCGAAGCAGAAGTCGTTGTCGGGCGTCGCGGCGTCGCCCCAGTACGCCTTGAGCAGGCTCACCAGGTACGAGCGCATGTTGCCCCAGTAGCCCTTGTGCGCCGCCTCCGCCTCGATGAAGGCGTCGAGGTCCTGGTTGTGGTGCGCGTGCGGCATCGCGATGTAGCCGGGCAGCAGGTTGAACAGGGTGGGGATGTCGGTCGAACCCTGGATGGAGGCGTGTCCGCGCAGGGCGAGGATGCCTCCGCCCGGACGGCCGATGTTGCCGAGCAGGCTCTGCAGCACGGCGGCCGCGCGGATGTACTGGACACCGACGGTGTGTTGCGTCCAGCCGACCGCGTAGGCGAGGGCGGTGGTCCGCTCGCGTCCGGAGTTCTCCGTCACGAGTTCGCACACCTGGCGGAACAGGTCCTGCGGCACTCCGCAGATCCGCTCGACCATCTCCGGTGTGTAGCGGGCGTAGTGGCGCTTGAGCACTTGGAAGACACAGCGCGGGTGGGTCAGTGTCTCGTCACGCTCGGGCTCGCCCTCCGGGATCGCTGCACCGCCCGAACCGTGGGCCTCACCGCGCGCCGCCTCCGACACCGAGCGGCCGCCACGCGTGCGCTCCTGGTACTCCTGGTCACGTTCGCCCGACGCCGCCTGGATCTCCGTGCCCTCGTACTGCCAGCTGCTGTTGTCGTAGCTGCGGCTGTCGGCGTCCAGACCCGAGAAGACGCCGTCGAGGTCCTCGGTGTCCCGGAAGTCCTCCCGCAGCACCATCGGCGCGTTGGTGTACGCCAGGATGTAGTCGCGGAAGTACTTCTCGTTGTTCAGAACGTAGTTGACGATCCCGCCGAGGAAGGCGATGTCCGAGCCCGCGCGCAGCGGCACATGCAGGTCGGCCAGCGCGCTGGTGCGGGTGAACCGAGGGTCGACGTGGATCACCTTCGCTCCGCGGGCCTTGGCCTCCATCACCCACTGGAACCCGACCGGATGGCACTCGGCCATGTTCGAGCCCTGGATGACGATGCAGTCGGAGTTCTGAAGGTCCTGCTGGAAGGTGGTCGCGCCGCCGCGGCCGAACGAGGTTCCCAGACTGGGAACGGTGGAGGAGTGTCAAACACGCGCCTGGTTCTCGATCTGAATGGCTCCCAGGGCGGTGAACAGCTTCTTGATCAGGTAGTTCTCTTCGTTGTCGAGGGTTGCCCCGCCGAGGCTCGCGATGCCGAGCGTGCGCCGGGTGCGGGTCCCGTCGACCTCCCACTGCCAGCCGGCCCGGCGCGCCGCGATCACCCGGTCGGCGATCATGTCCATCGCCGTGTCGAGGTCGAGACGCTCCCACTCGGTGCCGTACGGGCGCCGGTACAGGACGTAGTGCTCGCGCGCCTCGCCGGTGGTCAGCTGCAGGCTCGCCGCGCCCTTGGGGCACAGACGGCCGCGGGAGATGGGGGAGTCGGGGTCACCCTCGATCTGCGTGACCCGCTCGTCCTCGACGTAGACGTTCTGGGCGCAGCCCACGGCGCAGTACGGGCAGACCGACTTGACCACCCGGTCGGCGGTGGCGACCCGGGGCGTGAGCCGCGCGCTGGTCCCGCTCTTGGCGGCGGCCCCGCGGCCCAGCGGGTCGGTGCCCTTGAGCTGGCGGTAGGCCGGCCAGGAGTCGATCCATGTGCGTACGCCCATGTCTGCTACTCCTCCCGCTCGGTTCCTCGTCGTGCGGCCTCCCAGGCGCGTACGACACCGGACCCCAGACGTTCCCGCTCCTCCTGCGGCAGATTCTCCCGCAGGCGGGCGAACACGGCATCCTCGAACGCCACGTGCCGGCGCAGTCGGTCCACGAGTTGCTCGACCAGGTCATCGAACTCCTCGGTGTCCGGGGAAGCCTCGCTCAGGGCCGCGAGGGTGCCGGTGCCCTCCCGCTCCTGCCGGAGTCCCTGATCCGCCAGATGGTCCCCGTCGTCGAGCGCGTCCCGTACGGCCGGCCAGAGGTGGCGCTGCTCGGCCGGCTCATGACTCTGCAACGCCTCGGCGATCAGGCCGACGAGGGACCCCCTGCGCGACCGCTGGGCCTTCGAGCCGCCCTTCTTGGTGCCCGGCAGAGCCTGCACCTGCTTCAGCAGGGCCGTCACCCGGTCGTGGTCGCGCGTCAGCACCGTGGTCAGCTCGTGCACGTCACCGGGGGCCCGCGCGCCCTCCGGGCGGAGATCCCGCTGCTCGGCGGCCCGCCGCATCTGGCGGTCCGCGGCGGCGCGGTGCTTGACCCACCGGCGTACAGCGTCCTTGCCGGTGGGGTTCTCGGACGGCGGGTTGGACAGGTGCTGGGTGGACTCCCGGGGCATGCCCGGACGGTGCTGCTCCGCGGTGGTGAGGGTGTCGCCGCCGTCCGCGGGCAGCCCCGTCGCGATCAGGAAGGCCTGCCCCGCGGGTATGCCGAGCCGCCGGCCGGCCTCCTCGTAGTCGAGGCCGTCCGAGAGCAGGTCCAACACCTGGCTCCGACTGGGCATGACATCCATCTCCTTCCGGCCCGGCTGGTCCTGGGTACCCCCCGCGCGGCCGACGAAACGGCCGCCCTGCCGGGGTGCCGGACCGTCAGTGATCGCGGGCGTCCAGCCGTTCCCGCTGCGGTACGACCGTGTACTTGGGGTCCTCGGCGGACACCACCCCGGCGTGGAACACGGCGAACCGCAGGGCCGCCGAGCCGGCCAGCAGTGCCGCGCCCGCCGTCGCCGACAGACGGCGGTCCGGACGCCGGCCCGCGAGGGCCGCCAGCGCCGCGCCGCCCGCCGTGAGCGCCTCCGCGGCGCGCAGCAGCGTTCGGGGCCTGCCCTGCTCGTACGGCTCCGCCGCCAGGCCCGTGCGCCGCTTCATCAGCCGGAAGGCGCCGAGCTCCAGGGCGGCACCCAGCACCGCCATACGGTGCGCGGGTCCCGCCTGCGCCCCCGGGGCGCCGACCAGGCCAAGTCCGGCCGCCGCGCTCGCGGCGGATCCCGCGAACACGAACGGCATCTCGCGGTAGCCCTCGTGCCAGGTGGGCACCGCCGTGTCGGAGATCAGGACGGCGGTGTAGGTGGCGACCGCCGGTCCCAGGACGGCCGCGCCCGCCGTGGCGGCGGCCCCGGCCATGCGGTAGCGGCCCGCGACGTCGGTGGCCGCGGCGGCCAGCGTCAGCGGCGCGTAACCGGCGAGCAGCCAGGAGCCGACGCTCATCGGTGAGGTCGGCTTGAGGACGCGGAGCATGTTGATGAAGCGGGCCGGGCGCCCCAGGTCGTGCACGAGCGCGGCCAACGACAGCGAGATCGCGCCCGCGGCGCCCAGCTTCGCGGTACGGGCGAGCACCGGCCGCCCGGTGGCCTGGCCCCCGGCGGCCAGCAGCGACGACGCGCCCGCGAGGCCGCCGAGGTAGAGGTAGCCCGCGATGTCGAGGGGTTTCCAGACCGGCTTGTTCAGGATCGGCTTGCCGTAGTACGAGGAGAACTGCGCCTCGGGCACCATGGACCGCTCGCCGCGTCCGCGGCGCCGCCGACGGCGTCCGGTGTGCGCGCCGGTGAGAGCCTCGCGTCCGGGGCGGGCCCCCTCAGAGCCCCGAACAACATGGGCGCCCGGCTCGCGGCGTCTGGCCCGCACGCTCGCCGCGTTGCCGAAAGGCCCACGTAGCGCCGCTACGAGGGCCTTCCGGCGCCTTGCGATCGCACGCACCAGACGCCGCGAGCTGATCGGATTCCCATTTTGTTCGGAGCCCTCGACACCGTCGCGGGTGACGTCCGATCCGGTCATCGCGGCCTCCTGGCGAAGCTGACGGCGGCCAGCGCCGCGAGCGATGCGGCGGCCGCCGCCGCGTGCCGCCACATCGAGGGCAGGTCCCGGGTGGTGACGACCGGGTCGGGCGGCAGACCGTAGACCTCCGGCTCGTCCAGCAGCAGGAAGAACGCGCCGTCGCCGCCGACACCGTCCTCGGGGTTCTCGCCGTACAGGCGGGCATCGGTGACCCCGGCGGCCTGGAGTTGGGCGACCCGGGCGGCGGCGCGTTCGCGCAGTTCGTCGAGCGGGCCGAACTGGATGGAGTCGGTGGGGCAGGACTTGGCGCACGCCGGTTCCATCCCGACGCCGAGCCGGTCGTAGCACAGGGTGCACTTCCACACCCGCCCGTCGCGGGGACGCTGGTCGATGACGCCGTACGGGCAGGCGGGCACGCAGTACCCGCAGCCGTTGCAGATGTCCTCCTGGACCACCACCGTGCCGAACTCCGTCCGGAACAGCGAGCCGGTCGGACACACGTCGAGACAGGCAGCGTGCGTGCAGTGTTTGCAGACGTCCGAGGCCATCAGCCACCGGAGTTCGGTGCGTCCGTCCGGGGACACCGGCGAGATCTCCCCGGCCGGTGCGCCGGCGGGTGCGGAGCCGGGCGTGGGCGCGGTGGCTCCCGGGCCCGGGGAGGAGGCGGAGGTGCCGAGGCTCCGGGCGGCGTCGAAGACGTCGACGTCCCGGTGGCCGGCACCGGGCTCCTGACCGCCGAGCGGTTTGCGCTGCTCGATGAACGCAACGTGCCGCCAGGTGTCCGCGCCCAGCCCCTGGGTGTTGTCGTAGGACATGCCGGTCAGTTCCAGGCCGTCCTCGGGTACGGAGTTCCACTCCTTGCAGGCCACCTCGCACGCCTTGCAGCCGATGCACACGGAGGTGTCCGTGAAGAAACCCATGCGCGGCGGGGTGTCGGTGTACCCGGCCGCCTTCGCCACGTCGGGTTGCGGACCGAAGAGCAGGTTGGCGCGCACGGCCTCCTCGCCTGCCCCGCCGGCCTCCGCGGCGCTGCCACGCGTCATGCCCCGACCTCCTGGACCCTCTCGTCACATCCCCGCCTGCGGTGCGACGCCTGGCCGCCCTGCGGACGGACGACGGGAATGTGACGACAGGGCCTCGCCCAGTCGTCATCGGCACCCGTCGAGTTCGGCGCTCACTCGCCTTTCGAGCCTGGCACGAGTCCCCCGGGTGCGCTCGCCGGAAACACCCTCGGGGGATTTTGTGCCGGAGGCGGCAGTTCGGCAGCCCGACCGTTCGGTCCATCGACGAGCCGCCGTGGACGGCGTCCACCGGCCGGCGAGTGGGGGTTCGCGAGAGCCGGGAGCGCCGCGCGGTAGGAGGACGTATGCCGGAGCGTGAGAGCCCCGCGCGGGCCGTGGACGACGTCGATGCGGTGACCCGGGCCGTCATGACCGCGTCCCGGCTGCTGGTGGGAATCGCCGCCCGTTCCCTCGCGCAGGTCGAGGAGCCGGTGACGCTCCCGCAGTTCCGGATGCTGGTCGTGCTGTCCACCCGGGGGCCCACCAAGCTGGTCACCCTGGCCGACCTGCTGCAGGTGGCCCCCTCGACCGCCATGCGGATGGTCGACCGGCTCATCGCGGCCGGGCCGGCCGACCGGCAGACCAACCCCGCCGACCGTCGCGAGACCCTGCTGGGACTCACCGAGGAGGGCCGGCGGACGGTGGAGGACGTCACCGCACGACGCCGTGCCGAGATCGCCGCGATCGTCGAACGGCTCGCGCCGGAGCGGCGGGCGGCGCTCGTCGAGGCCCTCGCCGCCTTCAACGAGGCGGGCGGAGAGCGGCCGGCACCCGCGTAGGGCGAGCCGGAGCCGCACCCGCTCGCCTGACGGCACGACCACCCCCGCCGCCGTCCCTCCCACCGCGCGGGCGGGCGTCAGTTGGCCGACGGACTGGGCGCGGGGGAGGCCGTGTTGATGTTCAGGTCCGGGCGCGGAGTGAGGACGACCATCGGCTCTCCGGGCTGGGGTGCCGGCGGGGTGAGCTGGTCCTTGGGGAGCTTGGGCGGGGTGGTCTGCTGAAAGTTGGCCTGGTCGAAGTTGACCGTCCCCGTCTTCTCCATCATGGTCAGGTGGTCCAGGACGGTGTCGTTGGCCAGGTCGGCGAGCTGACGCACCAGCGTGTTCTTGGTGGTGGCACGGATCTTGGCGATCACCGGGAAGATCTGGCCGTGGGTCACACGCATGATGTTCGCGGCGGTGGAGTCGAACTCCCTGCCGTTGGCCGCGTCCGCGGTCGCCACGAACCGCTGCTGTTGCGGTGTCGCCCGGTTGGGCAGGATGATGCCCAGCTCCGGGGCGATCTTGCGGCACATCTCGTCGAGTCCGGCGTGCCCGACGATGAGGTGCTTGCCGGCTTCCCGCATCTCCGGCGACGAGCCCTTCTTCAGCGAGATCTCGCCCAGGGGGTACTCCCACAGCCCCGCGGAACGCACCTTGACGACGAAGTCGCGGTCGGCCTCGGTCAGCGGGCCGTACCGGGTGTTGGCGATGACCCGGTCCGGAGAGCTGGACGTGGTCTGGACGCCGAGCATGGCGGGGTAGGCGAGGGCGGTGAGGGTCAGGCCCAGCGCCCCGGCCACGAAGAGGGTTCCTGCGATGTTGCGGGATATGGGCATGCTGCCTCCATGCACGAGCGGCTTGTACAGCAGGAGGTACGTAGGCGCCAGCCGCGTCGATCATTGCTTTGGGAAAAACTTGTCCAGCCCCCTGTGTCGTGCGTCACAGGGGGAGGTGTGCGGGAGGTGTGCTCACCGTGTCAGGGGGCACAGGGCCGTGATCAGGCCTGTGATGCCCAGGAGCGCGCAGGCGCACGCCGCGTGGGCCTTGAACAGAGCGCGCCGCAGTGCGGCGTACCGGGCCTCGTACTCGTCCCGCAGTTGCCGGGCGCGCCGGGCGATGGCGGCCAGTGTCTGACGGGTGATGTCGAGACGCTGGCTGACGTAGTGGCGTACCAGCTCCTCGGCCTGTGCGGTCGTCAGCCAGGGGAGCCGGGCGCACAGGGCCTCGGCTTCGCGGTGCGCCCTGTCGTACTCGGCGTGGGCGAGCAGGTAACCCTCGACTTCGGCGGCGAGCGCGGGGCCCTCGGCGTGCGGTGTCCTGTCGTCCGGTGCGGCGCTCACCGCGGGGGTTCCTGGTGTCCCGGTGCCTCGATGACGTCGCGCTTGCCGGTGTAGGTCGCGTAGTCGACCTCGGCCAGGTCGGGGTGGTGCAGGTCGAAGGCGGGGGACTCGGAGCGGATCCGGGGCAGGGTGGTGAAGTTGTGGCGCGGCGGTGGGCAGGAGGTCGCCCACTCCAGCGAGCGGCCGTAACCCCAGGGGTCGTCGACCTGGACGCGCTCGCCGTACTGCGCGGTCCTCCACACGTTGTACAGGAACGGCAGGGTGGACATGCCCAACAGGAAGGCGCCGATGCTGGAGACGGTGTTCAGCCAGGTGAAGCCGTCGGCGGCCAGGTAGTCGGCGTAGCGGCGGGGCATGCCCTCGGCGCCGAGCCAGTGCTGGACCAGGAACGTGGTGTGGAAGCCGACGAACAGCGTCCAGAAGTGGATGTACTCCAGGCGGTGGTTGAGCATGGTGCCGGTCATCTTCGGCCACCAGAAGCTGAATCCGCCGAACATCGCGAACACGATGGTGCCGAAGAGCACGTAGTGGAAGTGCGCGATCACGAAGTAGCTGTCGGTGACTTCCCAGTCGAGTGGCGGCGAGCCCAGAATCACGCCGGTCAGCCCGCCGAAGAGGAAGGTGACGAGGAAGCCGGCCGCCCACAGCATCGGCGGCTCGAAGGACAGCGAGCCCTTCCAAATGGTGCCGATCCAGTTGAAGAACTTCACGCCGGTCGGCACGGCGATGAGGTAGGTCAGCAGGGAGAAGAACGGCAGCAGCACGGCCTGGGTGGCGAACATGTGGTGGGCCCACACCGTGACCGAGAGGCCGGCGATCGAGATCGTCGCACCGACCAGGCCCATGTAGCCGAAGATCGGTTTGCGGGCGAAGACGGGGATGATCTCGGTGATCACGCCGAAGAACGGCAGGGCGAGGATGTAGACCTCAGGGTGCCCGAAGAACCAGAACAGGTGCTGCCACAGGATCGACCCGCCGTTGGCCGGATCGAAGACATGGGCGCCGAAGCGGCGGTCGGCTTCCAACGCGAAGAGGGCGGCGGCCAGCACGGGGAAGGCGAACAGGACCAGGACCGAGGTCAGCAGCACGTTCCAGGTGAAGATCGGCATCCGGAACATCGTCATGCCGGGAGCGCGCATGCACACGATCGTGGTGAGGAAGTTGACCGCACCCAGGATGGTCCCGAACCCCGCCAGTGCCAGCCCCATGATCCACAGGTCGGCGCCGAGCTGGACGGTGCGTTCGGGGCCGCTGAGCGGGGTGTAGGCCGTCCAGCCGAAGTCCGCCGCCCCGTCGGGGGTGAGGAAGCTGCTCAGCACGATCAGCGCGCCGAACAGGAACAGCCAGTACGACAGCATGTTCAGCCGCGGGAAGGCCACGTCGGGCGAGCCGATCTGCAGCGGCATGACCGCGTTGGCGAAGCCGGCGAAGGTCGGGGTGGCGAACAGCAGCAGCATGATCGTGCCGTGCATCGTGAACAGCTGGTTGTACTGCTCCTTGGAGACGATCTGCAGACCCGGGCGCGCCAGCTCCGCCCGGATCAGCAGCGCCATCGCCCCGGCGATCATGAAGAAGGCGAACGACGTGATCAGATACAGATGCCCGATCTTCTTGTGATCCGTCGTCGTCAGCCAGGACACCACCACGCGCCCCGGGTGGCGACGCCCCTCGACCGGTACGAGTGTGGCCGGCTCCGTCTGTGCGGTCATCGCAACAACTCCAGATACGGGAAAAAGCCGCGAATAGAAATTACGCGGTCAAAGATCCCGTAACGGCGCTTGCTGCGCACGCGCATGCGGCTGAATGGCTCGTCGTGTCGGACACCCCCCAGTGGCGGGTGCATGCCACCTGACCTATCCTCACGAGCAGTACGACGTGAGGTGCCGGCGGGTGCCCGGCGGAGCGCACGAGGCAGACCATGGGAGTCGTGGCCCGCGTGGACGCGTACCAGCGGCGCCACCGCTGGGCGGGGCTGCCGCTCGCCGTGCTGTACAAGTTCTACGACGACCAGGCGACCTATCTCGCCGCGGTCCTCACCTACTACTCGTTCCTGTCGCTGTTCCCGCTGCTGCTGATCCTCGTCTCCGTCCTCGGCACGCTGCTCAGCGGCAACCCCCAGTTGCGGGAACGCGTGCTGAACTCCGCGCTCGGCGAGTTCCCCGTCATCGGCGACCAGCTCGGCGAGAACATCCACTCCTTCCACGGCAGCGGCGTCGCCCTCGTGGTGGGTGTGGTGGGCAGCCTCTACGGCGCCCTGGGCGTGGCCCAGGCCGCGCAGCACGCGCTGAACAAGATCTGGGCCGTGCCACGGCACGCGCGCCCCGATCCGTTCCGGTCACGGCTGAGGGGCCTGCTGTTCCTGTCGATCCTCGCGCTCGGGCTGCTCCTGACCACGGGGCTGTCCGTGGCGGAGTCGCGGGCGAGCGTGTTCGGGGCCCGGCTGGAGACTGGCGTCAGGGTCGCCGCCGCAGCCGTGGCCATCGTCCTCAACGCGGCTCTGCTGCTGCTCGTCTACCGGACGCTGATCCGACGCCGGCTGCCGCTGCGCCGTCTGTTCGGCGCCGTCCTCGGCGGCGCCTTCGCCTGGCAGCTGCTGCAGTGGGGCGGCTCTTACTACGTCAGCAAGGTGCTGCGCGGCGCCACGGCCACCTACGGCCTGTTCGGCATCGTCCTCGGTCTGCTGGCCTGGCTCTACCTCGGGGCCCTGATCTTCCTCATGACGGCCGAGGTCAGCGTGGTCCGGATCATGCGGCTGTGGCCGCGCAGCCTGCTGACCCCGTTCACCGACCGGGTGCAGCTCACTCCGGCCGACCGGCGGGCCTACCAGTCGTACGCGGCCACCGAGGCCTTCAAGGGCTTCGAGAAGATCAGAGTCCGCTTCGGTCCGCCCCCGCGCCCGCCCTCCGACTCCGACGACCCTCCCGAGACAGCCGGCTGACCGGCGGGCGGCGGCAGGCAGGGCGGCGTGTCGTATCCGCGACGCGACACGCCGCGATGAGATGCACCGCTTGTCTCAGCGAGGGGTATCTCGGCGAGGGGTGCGGCGGTGACGCCGATGGTCAGGCCCATGGCCGCCGGCCCCGGAACCGCCGTCACCGCGCCGACCCGGCAGTTGTTCCAGACGATGCCGGCCGCGCGCCGTGCGTGGCGGTGACCACCCAGGGGGAGATGACGAGCCACACGCCGAGCGGGGCGACCACCCACGCCAGGTGGAGCATCCGGTCCGGAGCCAGGGCCGCGCAGAACCCGATCAGGGCGACGGTGGCGCCGACGATCAGGTTGTTGACCGTGATGAACGGGGCTCCCGCCGAGAAGTGCACGACCCAGGGCGGGATCGCCGCGTGGAGGCCCGCCAGCAGTACCCGTCCCGCGAGGGCGATGGCCGACCCGCTGGAGGCCCTGCGTTCCAGCCGTTCCCGCATTACCGCGAGGTCGGGATGCGTGGTCATCCCGGTGGTGTGCTGCGCCATTGCTGCCGCCTCCTGTGGGTGATTCCCGGGATTGTGGCGCCTACGACGTGAGGGTGGCCGCGTCGCCCGTGCCGTTTACGCGTCGCCCGAGAGGGTCACTCATCGTGGCGGCAGAGGTGCGTGGCGAGGGAGCAGACATGACGTTGGTGGCCGATTTCGTGTTGCAGCGCCTGCGCGAGTGGGGTGTCGAAAGGGTCTTCGGCTATCCGGGTGACGGGATCAACGGACTGCTCGGTGCCTTCGACCGGGCCGCGGGGCACCCGGAGTTCGTCCAGGTCCGGCACGAGGAGATGGCCGCCTTCATGGCGTGCGCCCATGCGAAGTTCACCGGCGAGGTCGGCTGCTGCACGGCCACCTCCGGCCCCGGCGCGGTGCACCTGCTCAACGGGCTGTACGACGCCAAGCTGGACCACCAGCCCGTGGTGGCGGTGGTGGGCCAGCAGAAGCGGCTCTGTCTCGGCTCGCACTACCAGCAGGAGATCGCCCTCGAGCAACTGTTCGCGGACGTCTCCGAGTTCTGTCAGATGGTGGTGCACCCGGGGCAGGCGCGGCACGTCATCGACCGGGCGTTCAAAACCGCGCTGACCACCCGAGGCGTCGCCACGATCATCATTCCCGAGGACGTGCAGGAGGCGGACGCCCAGCCCTCGCCGCCCAAGACGCACGGCGCCGTCTTCTCCAGCGTGGGCTGGAGCCGCCCCCGGGTGCTGCCCGACGAGGGCGAACTGCGCAAGGCGGCCGACGTGCTGAACTCCGGCAGCAAGGTCGCCATGATCATCGGCCAGGGTGCGGCCCACGCCGAGAGCGAGGTCGTCGAGACGGCCGAACTGCTGGGCGCCGGGGTCGCCAAGGCACTGCTGGGTCGCGAAGTGCTGCCGGACGACCTGCCGTTCGTCACCGGCCCCATCGGCCTGCTCGGCAGCAAGGCCAGCGACAACATGATCAAGGGCTGCGACACCCTGCTGATGGTCGGCACCAGCTTCCCGTATGCCGAATGGCTGCCCGACGAGGGCCAGGCCCGCGGCGTCGAGATCGACATCGACGGGCGGATGATCGGCATCCGCTATCCCATGGAGGCCCATCTCGTCGGGGACTCCAAGGAGACGCTCAAGGCCCTCCTGCCGCTGCTCAGGCGCAAGGAGGACCGCAGCTGGCGGAAGAACATCGAGAAGGACGTCGCCGAGTGGAACGCGGTCTGCGAGAAGTGGTCCGACCAGCACTTCGGCGGGAAGATCAACCCCCAGGCCGTCGCGGCCGAGCTGTCCCCCCGGCTGCCCGACGGCGCGATCCTGACGGCCGACTCGGGTTCGGGAACGAACTGGTGGGCGCGCCATCTGAAACTGCGCGAGGGCATGCGGGCCTCCCTGTCGGGCACGCTGGCCACGATGGGTCCGGGGACGCCGTACGCGATCGCCGCGCGGTTCGCGTATCCCGACCGGCCGGTGATCGCGTTCGTCGGCGACGGCGCGTTCCAGATGAACGGCATGAACGAGATGATCACCGTCAAGCGGTACCTGGACCGGCTGTCCGGACCGGCGCCGTTCGTCTTCTGCGTGTTCAACAACCAGGACCTCAACCAGGTCACCTGGGAACAGCGGGCCATGGCGGGGGACCCCAAGTTCCCGGGCTCCCAGTACATCCCCGACGTCCCGTACGCCAAGTACGCCGAACTCCTCGGCCTGAAGGGCGTCTACTGCGACAAGCCGAAGAAGGTCGGCACCGCCTGGGACGAGGCGCTCGCCAGCGACCGGCCGGTGGTGCTGGAGTTCAAGGTGGACCGGGAGATCGCCCCGATCCCGCCGCACATCATGACCGAACAGGGCAAGAAGGCCGCCAAGGCCGTCGTGCGCGACCCCGAGAGGGTGGGCATCGCCACCAAGGGCGTGCGCCAGAAGCTCGCCGAGTACGCCGAGCGCCTCCCCGGACGCCACCATGGGGACTGACCACGAGACCCACGGCCCGGCGCCGGCCGAGTGCCGCATCGACGCGGTCGACGTGCACGCCTTCGAGGTGCCCACCGACGGCCCGGACGGCAAGGAGCAGGACGGAACGCTGGACTGGGACTCCACCACGGTCGTCCTGGTCCGGGTCCACGCCGGCGGGCGGACCGGGCTGGGGTACACCTACGGTGACGTGTCGGCCGCCTCGTTCGTCGAATCAAAGCTGGCGCCGGCGATCAAGGGCCAGGACGTGACCTCGCCGCCGGCCCTGTGGCAGCGGATGGGCGTGCGGATCCGCAACGCCGGGCGCCCGGGCGTCGGAGCCATGGCGGTGTCCGCCGTCGACGTGGCGCTGTGGGACCTCAAGGCGAGGCTGCTGGGGCTCCCCCTGGTCCGGCTGCTCCCGGCCTACCACGACCGTGTGCCCGTCTACGGCAGCGGCGGCTTCACCAACTACTCGCTGGACCGCCTCACCGACCAGCTCACCGGATGGGTGGATCAGGGCATCCCCCGCGTCAAGCTGAAGACCTCGCGGGCACCGGAGCGCGACCCGCTGCGGCTGACCGCGGTGCGCAAGGCGGTCGGCGACGAGCCGGAGCTGTTCACCGACGCCAACGGGGCGCTCGGCCGCAAGGAGGCGCTCTACTGGGCGCGCCGTTTCCACGACGAGTGGGACGTGCGCTGGTTCGAGGAACCCGTCAGCTCCGCCGACCTGGAAGGACTGCGCCTGTTGCGCGAGCGCGGACCGGAGCGACTGGAGATCGCCGCGGGCGAGTACGCCTACATGATGCGGGACTTCGTCAACCTCGTGGAGTGTCCCGCCGTGGACTGCCTCCAGGCGGACGTCACCCGCTGCGGCGGCATCACCGGCGTCCTGGAGGTGGCCGGCCTCTCGGCGGCCCATGACCTCGACCTGTCGGCGCACTGTGCCCCGGTGGTGTCCGCGCACGCCTTCTGCGCCGTACGACGGCTGCGGCACCTGGAGTACTTCCACGACCACGTACGGGTCGAGAGCCTGCTGTTCGACGGCACCCTGACGCCCGCGGACGGCGCCCTGCGACCGGACACCGGACGCCCGGGGCTCGGCCTGGACGTCAAGTGGGCCGACGCCGAGCCGTACCGCGTGTACGGGGCGCGGCCGAGCTGAGCCGGGGCAGGTACGGTGGCGGACCGATCAGTGCGTGACGCGCGGCCGCGAGTGGTGTTCGCAGAACCAGCGGCCGAACAGCGCACCGCCGAAGACGACGAACCCGACACCGGTCAGCCAGGACTCCAGTACCAGGACGACGCCGAGCGGTCCGTAACTGACCGCGTTGCTGACGATGAGCGGCGTGAAGACGAGATAGGAGAAGACCCGCAGACCGATCAGCCCGACGATGGTGGCCAGCGCGCCCGGCAGCAGGTCTCGCCAGCGCACCTGACCGCCCAGGAGGAAGCGCTGGCCCCACCAGAAGAACAGCACGCCGGTCGCCAGGGACACCACGACCCGCAGCCATCCGTGCAACGCCAGGCGTGTCTGCACCTCCTGGTAGAGGTAGGCGGTGAGCACGATCAGCCAGGTGGCCTGGCGCCAGATGCGGTGCCACGGGCCGGGAGGCAGGTTCCAGATCCGCTCGTACCCGTTCTGGACGCTCGCGCCGAAGGACACCCCGAACACGGCGAGCAGAATCCCGCCCCACACACTGGTCGCGCTGATCACCTTGCGGGGCGCGGTGGTGATGTCGGTGACCACGTGCGCGGACCGGCCGGACAGCCCCATGCCGTCGACCAGCCAGGTCGTGAAGCCCCCGCGCGCCAGAGGGTCGGCGGCCGCCACCACGATGAGCAGGGGCGCCAGCGTCACCAGGGCCAGAGTGGCGAAGCCGAGGGCGCGGTGCATCAGCTCCAGTTCACGGCCGCGCCGGACCAGGTCGTACGTCTTCAGCCGGTCCCACACGTGGTGCACGGCCTGCCGGATCAGTTTCACGGCCTGCTCCGCGATCATCCTCCCGCTCCTTGGGTGCCCCGCCGATGCATGACGGGTGATCGAAGGACGGGGGGACAAACGTGGGACGGCGCGGGCGGATCCGCTGTGACCTCACGGGATTCCGCCGGATCACAGCACCTTGCGCTGGACCAGGGCCGCGAGGGCCAGGGCGCCCGGAAGCAGCGGCAGCCAGACCGTCAGGACCCGGTAGCCGATCACGGTGGCCGTGGCCAGCTCCACCGGTGCGCCGTACGCGATCAGGGTGACCACCAGCGCCGCGTCGACCGGGCCGATGCCGCCCGGCGCGGGGACGGCCCCGGCCGCCGTGCTCGCGGCGAGAAACGCGAAGATCATCTGCGGCCAGGACAAGGGCAGGGCGAGCGACGCACCGACCGAGGCGACCACACTCGCCTGGAGCACCGGGGCGGCGGCCGAACCGCCCCACAGGGCGAGGACCCGGCTGGGCCGCGTGTGCAGCAGTCGCGCGTCGGTCAGGGCGGTGCGGGCGAAGCCGAGCGTCGCCCGGCGCAGCGGACGTACGGCCGTCAGGAGCACGGCGGCCGTGCCGAGACCGAGGACCGCCCCTCCGGCCACCAGGAGCAACGTCCCCTCGTCCGGGACGAGTCGGCCGAGCCTCAGCATCTTGGGGAACGCCAGGACGAAGGCCACGAGCACCAGCGTTTTCGCGATCGGTTTGACCAGCGAGTACAGGGCGAGGGAGGCGGTGGCCCGGGCCAGGGGGATGCCGCGGGCCTGCAGGAACCGCAGGGTGACGGCATGGGCGCCGATGCTCGCCGGCAGCACGTGGTTGGCCGCCCCGGCGGCGAACTGGGAGGCGAGCAGCGGCAGCGGCGGAAGGCGCTCCGGTACGGCGCCCTGGCGGACGCACGCCGCGGTCACCCAGCCCAGGCAGGTGAAGAAGACCCCGGCCAGCAGCCACCGGGGGTCGGCGGAGGCCAACCGTGCCGTACCGTCGCGCACGGCACGCCAGTCGGCCACCGCCCACGCCCCGATGAGCAGGAGCGGGACCAGGCCGAGCACACGGCGGGCCAGGCGCGCGTACGAACGGGAGCGGACGGGGGCGGGGAGCGGTCGGGAGAGGTTGTCGAGCGGGAGCAGGGACACGGCGCACATCGTCCTTCCCCATCACTCCCGCGGGTACGCGGCGGACGGACGCAAGGCGAGGCAGGGGGACGTGAGCACCGTTCCCGCCCGGTGTGACGGCACGGTGTCCGGGAGGCGAAGGTCCGTCGGCGGGAGGACGACCGGCCCTCGGCGGGAGGACGACCGGCCGAGGACCCGCCGTCCCGCGCCCGCGACGTCCGCCGTCACTTCGAGCCGGAGAACCGGGCGAGCGGGCCCTTGTGCCGGAGTAGGGCGTAGCCGATGCCGAGCCCCAGGGCCACCGGCGCCTCCAGAGCGCCGGCGACGGCCAGCGCGCCGAGACCCACGTACAGGGGCAGGCCGTGCGCGGCGGGCAGGACCCGGCGCGCGGCGGCCACAGGAACCGCGACGGCGTTGACCGCCCAGGTGGCGGCCTCGCCGAGCGAGGGGACGGTCAGCGTGATCGTGCGCCCACCGGAGGCGGCGGGCGGTTTCCTCTCCGGCCGTCTCACGGCCGACTGCCGCACGACCGGCCGAGTCGCGACGGCCTGCCTCACGGTCGCCTGTCTTGTGCTCACCTGCCTCGCTGCCGCCTGTCTTGTGGTCACCTGCCTCGTGGCCGGCCGTTTCGCGGACGACTGTCGCGCGACCGGCCGCGTCGCGGACGACTGTCGAGCGGACGACTGTCTGGTCGTCGCCTGTCTGGTCGTCGCCTGTCTCGTCTTCGGCGGTGTCGCTGCCGCCTGTCTGGTCGTCGCCGGCCTTGTCGCCGACTGTCCTGTGGTCGGTTGTGTCGCGTTCGGCCGACCGGCGACCGGCCGTCGGGCGGCCGACGAGGCGTCGGACCGCTGCCTCGTGCGCGCCGCGGCGGCGGGCTGCCCCGCCTTCGTGCTGCTCGTCACCGTGCGTCTCTGAGCGGTCTTCACCGGGCGCTTCTGCGTGGACTTTCGCGCGGTTTTCGGCGTGGTCACGGTTCACATCCGTTCGTGGGTCCGGGACATCGCCCCCCACCGAGGCAGACGGTACCGGCGGGGAAAGGGGCCTGCGAGCCGGGAAGCCGTTCGGATCAGCCCGCCGAGCGGGCGCTCCGGGTGCGCGCGATGATCGGATCCGTACGAGGACCGGCCCGCTCGGGAGGTGGCACGGATGTCGCTGGTGTCAGGGACGCGACTGCCACTGCCCGGCCCGCTGGCCGACGGCCTGGCCGCCGGTGCCCGGGGTGCCGCGGAGGCGGCCGTGACGCTGCTCGGCCTCGACCGGCGGGACGTGTGGTCCCGCCCGGGCCGCTGCCACATCCAGGTCCGCGGCGTGCACGGCCCCCGCGGCATGCGGGTCGGCCGGATCGTGGAGCGCGCTCTGGAGGAGCATCCCGGGGTGCTGTGGGCGCGTGTGAACGCACCGGCGGAACGGGTCGTCGTGGAACTGGCCTCGCCGCCGCCGTCGCGGCAGGAGCTGCTCCGGATCGTCGCCCACGCCGAGGCCCACGGGGCCGCCGTCACCGCGGAGCCCGGCGAGTACGACGAATGGTGCCCCGAACCGCACCACCCCTGTGAGGCGCCGCGCAGCCGGCCCACTCTCCCGCTCCTCGCCGCGGACATCGCGGGCCTGATCCTCACGCTCGCCACCCGCCTGTCGCCGTGGACACCGCTGCCGGCCGAGGTGGGGGCGCTGGCCACCGCCGTCCAGTGCCACCCCTGGCTGCGCAGGCTGGTCACCTCCGGCCTCACGGAACTGGACCGCCCCGAATCGGTGGTTCCGACGCTCAACGCGCTCGTCCAGGGCCTGGCCACCCGTGGCGGAGGACTCATGCTCGACGCCGCGCAGCGCATCGCGCAGTGGCGGGAGGCGAACGCGACCCTCGAGGCGTGGGCGGACGCGGAGCCGCGGCTGGTGCGGGGACCCGAGCACGCGCAGGCCGAGCCGGTCGTCGTGGAACGGCCGCGAGTCCACCGCGACGTGACGACATGTTACGCCGAACGGGCCATGGGGGCGGGCGCCGCCGTGGGCGCCCTGACCGCGCCGTACGCGGGACTGCGGCGCGCGCTCGCGGTGGCGCTGGCCGGCATGCCGAAGGCTCCCGAGGCCGGGCGGGAGGGCTTCGCCACCAGCCTCGGCCGGTTCCTCGCGCTGCGCGGCGTCGTGGCCATGGACCGCGGTGCGCTGCGCCGCCTGGGCCAGGTGGACACCGTGGTGCTGGACGTGGACGTGGTGCGGGGCGGGCGGTACGAGCTGACCGACCTGGTGCCGCTCGACGGCGCCGACACCGAACAGTGCTCCGACCGGCTCTTCGCCCTGTTCGACCCGGCCGCGCCGACACGGGTCCGGCGCGACGGCGAAGGCTGGGTGCTCGGCCCGCTGGAGGACCTGGAACTGACCGGCCGCACCGGGCGCCCGGCCGCCGAGCGGCTGCGGTCCCGGGGCAGCGAAGGGGTGCTGGGACTCGCCCTGCGGCGCCGCCTGATGGCCGTCGCGGGCGTGGCGACGCAGACCCTTCCGGGCGCGCAGGCCCTGGCCGCGGCCGCCAGACGTTCCCAGATCCGGGTGGTCCTCGCCGGCGACCCGACCGACCCGCGGCTCGGCTTCGTCGACGCGACGGTGCCCTCGGGGCACCGCCTGGTGGCGTCGGTGCGGGCCCTGCAGGCGGACGGCGCGGTGGTGCTGCTGGTGTCGGGCAACCGCCGTGCGCTCGCGGCGTCGGACTGCGGCATCGGCGTGCACCGGGACGGGGAGCCGCCGGCCTGGGGCGCCGACCTGCTGGTCGGCACCGATCTGGAGTCGGTGGCGCTGATCCTGTCCGGCGTCGGCGTGGCCCGCCGGGTCGACAGGGACAGCGCCGTGCTGTCCACCGGCGGCAGCGGCATCGGCGCGGTGGCGGCGTTGCGGGCACCGGCCGCCGAAGCGTGCTCGCGCGGGCAGGCGGCGTGCAACACGGCCGGGGCGATCGCCTTCTGCCTGGGCGTCTGGCGCGCCCGGCAACTCTGCTCCCGCCCCGTCACCCCCTCCGTGGCGATCGTGCCCTGGCACCTGATGCCGCCCGCGCGGGTCCTTCAGAGGCTGCGGACGTCCGCCGACGGGCTCTCCCCGCAGGAGGCCGCCGCGCGGGCCGAAGGCCCCTCGGGGACGGGTGCCGCGCCGCACACCACCCTGCTGTCCGCGTTCGTCGAGGAACTGGCCAACCCGCTGACTCCGGTGCTCGCGGGCGGGGCCGCCCTGGCCGCCGCCGTCGGGTCCAGGGCGGACGCCGCACTGGTCGCCGCGGTCACCGCCACCTCGGCGCTGGTCGGCGGTGTGCAGCGGGTCCGCACCGAGCGTGCCCTCGCCGAGCTGACCGCGCGCTCCGCGGTCGGGGCACGGGTGCGGCGCGGGGGCGTCGAGCGGCTGGTCACCGCCGAGGAGCTGGTGCCGGGGGACGTCGTCGTGCTGAGGCCCGAGGACGTGGTGCCCGCCGACTGCCGGCTGCTGTACGCCGAGGGTCTGGAGGTCGACGAGTCGTCATTGACCGGCGAGTCCCTGCCCGTCGCCAAGACCCCGGCCCCCGTGGTCGCCGCGCAGCTCACCGGGCGCTCCTCGATGCTCTACGAGGGCAGCACGGTCTCCACCGGCGCGGCGGTCGCCGTCGTGGTGGCCACGGGCGCGGCCACCGAGGCAGGGCGCACCATGGCCACCGCGCGGGAGGCCGCACCGGTCACCGGCGTCGAGGCGCGTTTGTCGTCGCTGACCAAGGCCAGCCTCCCCGTGGCGACTGCCTCCGCGGTGGCGGTGGCCGGGGCGGGACTGCTGCACGGGCGCCAGTTGGCCCAGAGCCTCGCCTCCGCGGTGAACCTGGCCGTCGCCTCGGTCCCCGAAGGGCTGCCGTTCCTCGTCAACGCCGCCCAACTGGCCTCCGCGCGCCGCCTGGCCGAGCAGGGCGCCCTCGTCCGCAACCCGCGCACCATCGAGGCACTGGGCCGGGCCGATGTGCTCTGCTTCGACAAGACCGGCACCCTCACGGAGGGCAACCTCCAGCTCGTCGCGGTCAACGACGGAGAGCGGAACGTGTCCGTCGACCGGCTGGGCCCGCGGCACAAGGCGATCCTGTCCGCGGCGCTCCGGGCCACTCCCGTCGCCCGGCAGTCCGAGCCGATGGCCCACCGGACCGACCGGGCGGTGGACGCCGGGGCCCGCCGGGCGCGGGTGTCGGTCGGCCGCGGCGCGCCCGGCTGGCGGCGCACCGGCACCCTGCCCTTCGACCCGTCCCGGGCCTACCACGCCACGGTGGGCCGCACCGCCGGCTCCACCCTGCTGAGCGTCAAGGGCGCCCCGGAGACCGTACTGGCCCGCTGCTTGCGCAGACGACGGAACGGGACCGAGAGCGTGCTCGACGACGCCGGGCGCAAGGCACTCGCCCGGGCCACGGAGGAGCTCGCCGGCGCGGGCCGCCGCGTCCTCGCCGTGGCCGAACGCCCCCTGGGGCAGGACGAGGAGCTGACCGACGACGCGGTGCGGGACCTGGTCTTCGTGGGCTTCGTCGTCCTCGCCGACCCGGTACGCCCTTCAGCCGCGCCGGCCACCGCCCGGCTGCGCGCGGCGGGCGTGCACACCGTCCTGCTCACCGGGGACCACGCCGCCACCGCGGAGGCCATCGCGGCCTCCGTCACCGGCGAGCCGCACCAGAAGGTCTGCACCGGGCCGGAGTTGGACGTGCTCGACGACGACGAACTCGACGCGCTGCTGCCCACGGTGGACGTGATCGCGCGGTGCACCCCGCACCACAAGGTCCGCATCGTCGAGGCGTTCCAGCGGCTCGGCCGCGTGGTGGCGATGACCGGCGACGGTGCCAACGACGCCCCGGCCATCCGGCTCGCCGACGTCGGCATCGCCCTGGGGCGGCGCGGCACGCCCGCGGCGACGGCCGCGGCCGATCTCGTCATCGGTGACGACCGTCTGGAGACGATCGTCGCCGCGCTGACCGAGGGCCGGGCGATGTGGACCTCGGTCAGGACCGCGCTGGCCATCCTGATCGGCGGCAACCTCGGCGAGGTCACCTTCAGCGTGCTCGCCTCGGCCGTGGCGGGCAGCTCACCGCTCAGTGCCCGTCAGATCATGCTGGTGAACCTCCTCACCGACCTAGCTCCGGCGCTGTCCATCGCCGTCCGCACCCCGGCCGAGAGCACCAGGGAGCAGCTGCTCCGGGAAGGACCGCACCAGTCGCTGGGCACCCCGCTCACCCAGGAGATGGTGCAGCGTGGGCTCACCACGGCTCTCGGCGCGGGACTGGCCTGGACGGTCGCCCGGTTCACCGGCACGCGCCGCCGCGCCGCCACGGTCGCGCTGGTCGCGGTGGTCGGCACCCAGCTCGCCCAGACCCTCACCAGCGGCGGCGCGGACCTCCAGGTGCTCGCCGCCACCGTCGGTTCGGCCGCCGTGCTCGTCGGGATCGTCCAGACCCCGGGCCTCAGCCAGTTCTTCGGTTCCACTCCGCTCGGCCCCGTCGGCTGGGGCACCACTGTGGCGTCCATCGCGACCGCCACGCTCCTCCACGGGACGCTGAAGCCGCTCTCGCAGCGCCTGGCCGGTGCCGGATGGCTGCCCGCCGGGGCCGAGGCGCCCGGGGAGGCCGCGCCCGTGCCCGTGGCCGCCGCCCTGACGGCCTGGCTGAGCGGTGCGCTGTCCCGCCTGGGCCTGCCCGTACCCGGGGCGGGCGCTGTCGTCGCGTGAACGAAAAGCCGGCCCCGTATTTCCCGTCACTCCTCGGGCGTGTCCTCGTCCACCTGGTACGTCTTGGTCCAGGTGGCGCCACAGCGACAGCGGGACGACTCGATCAGTTCGCCGTTCTCGCTCACACTCAGACCGTGTCCGATGCGCACGTGAACATGTTCACCCACGGCGCGTCTCCTCTCGCTGACGGAAGCCGACGGAAATGCCATTGAACGAGATGCCGCGGCAGGGAGTAAGAGCGCGTTCGCATGGTGAGACGTTTCGAGAAACGTGCGCATTCCTCCCGGACGTCAGAATGGAAGGGAGGAAACGCCATGGCACGGATATTCGTCGACGGCGACGATCTCGTCGTACGCCTGAGGTGGCGGGAAAAGGCGGCCGCCCGCCACGGCGACGTACGGGTGCCGCTCGAGGCGGTACGCCGGGTGACCGTCGAACCCGACTGGTGGCGTGCCCTGCGGGGAGACGCCCGGCGGGGGCTGTGGATCCCCGGGACGCTGTGCGTCGGAACGCGGGGCCATCCCGGCGGAGAGGACTTCGTGGTGGTGCGGCCGGGCGCGCCCGTCGTGTGCGTCGCCCTGCGGCCCGGCGCCCCCTTCCGCCTCCTCGCCGTCTCGCTGCCGGACGGCGCCGAGGCCACGGCGCGACGACTGCGCCGTCTCGCACCCAGGATCGACTCCTCCACCTGCGCGCGGGAGGCGATCCCCGTCCCCGGGGAGAGTTGACCGCAGAACCCAGCGGCGGATTGTGCCGACGTGGGTTGCGGCCCCTGTCGTACGGGCGTTTTCTGGAAGTGTCCGGCGGTGAAACGAGCGCGAACGGGGCCACGGCACAGCCCGAGGACCCTCGCCTGCAGTGCCTCCCCCGGTAGCGGCTCCGTCCCGCCGCCGTCAGTCGGCGTTCGACGCGGAGGTGACGCAGGTGAAAGCCGTCGTCTATGAGAAGCCCTTCAGCGTGGCTGTGAGGGATGTCCAGGATCCCCGGATCGAGCACCCGAACGATGTGCTCGTACGGGTCACGTCGTCCGCGATCTGCGGTTCGGACCTGCACATGTACGAGGGCCGCACGGCGGCCGAGTCGGGCATCGTCTTCGGACACGAGAACCTCGGCATCGTCGAGGAGGTCGGCAGCGGCGTGACCTCCCTGTCCGAGGGCGACCGCGTGGTGATGCCCTTCAACGTCGCCTGCGGATTCTGCAAGAACTGCCTCGCTGGAAAGACCGGGTTCTGCCTCACGGTGAATCCCGGGTTCGCCGGCGGAGCCTATGGATATGTGGCGATGGGTCCGTTCACCGGTGGTCAGGCGGAGCGGCTGCGGGTGCCCTATGCCGATTTCAACTGCCTGAAACTGCCACCCGGTGAGGAGTTCGAGACCGATTTCGTCCTGCTCGCCGACATCTTCCCGACCGGTTACCACGGATGCGAACTCGCCCAGGTGTCCCCCGGTGAGAGCGTGGCCGTCTACGGTGCCGGCCCGGTGGGTCTGATGGCCGCCTACTCCGCGTTGCTGCGCGGGGCGTCGAAGGTGTTCTCCGTCGACCGGGTGCCCGAGCGGCTCGCCAAGGCGGAGGAGATCGGGGCCATCCCCATCGACTTCACCAAGGGCGACCCGGCCGAGCAGATCAAGGAACAGACGAACGGAGAGGGCACCGACAAGGGCGTGGACGCCGTCGGCTACCAGGCCCAGGCGCACGACGCCAGCCATGAGGAACCCGCCATCGTCCTCAACGAGCTCGTGGAGACGGTGCGGCCCACCGGCATGCTCGGTGTACCGGGCCTGTACGTGCCCTCCGACCCCGGCGGGCCCGACGAGCACGCCAAGCGGGGCCAGTTGCTGGTCTCCATCGGCCGGATGTTCGAGAAGGGTCAGCAGATGGGCACCGGCCAGTGCAACGTCAAGCGGTACAACCGCCAGCTGCGTGATCTGATCATCGCGGGGCGGGCCAAGCCCAGCTTCGTGGTCTCCCATGAACTGCCGCTGGACCAGGCGCCGCAGGCGTACGAGAAGTTCGACAAGAGGATCGAGGGCTACACCAAGGTGGTACTGCACCCCGGTCACGCCCTCGCGGCCTGAGCGACGGGTCCGGGCGCGCACGGGCGCCCGGACCCCGTCAGTTCTGGTAGGTCGGCGGCCATCCCGTGAAGGCGCTGACCGAGGCCTCCGCCCACGCGCTCGGTCCGGTGGTGGGCACCCGCGGGCACGGCGGCTTCACCGGCATGCTGCTCGGCCCGGTGAGCCAGGGAGTGCTGCACCACGCCCACTGCCCCGTCATCACCGCGCTGCACGACCTCCACGCATGAGCCGCTAGGAGCCTGCTCCGGTGCCGGTGCCGGTGCCGGTGCCGGTGGTGGTGGTACCGGCGGTGGTACCGGTCCCGGCAGCGCTGCCCTGATCTTCCTGCCCCGGGACTTCTCCCGGCACGCGGACCGGTGACGCCCCGGCCCGCAGATCCTCGACCGCGCGCTCCGGAAGGTTTCCGTCCGCTTCCCGCCGCTGCTCACGCTCCGGTCTCAGGACCTCCAGGACGGCGGAGCCGTCGATGGTCTCGCGGGTGACGAGCAGGCCGGCGAGCCGGTCCAGGGCCCGGCGGTGCTCCCGCAGCAGGCCGGTCGCCCGCTCCTCGGCCTCGCGCAGCAGACGTGCGGCCTCCTGGTCGATGATCCGCTGGGTCTGTTCCGAGTACGGCTGCCGCATCGAGTCCTCCGGGGTCTCGCCCAAGTAGTGCGGGCCCGCGGCGGCGTAGCCGACCGGGCCGAGCGCCGGGGACAGACCGAAGTCCCGCACCATGCGCGTGGCGATCTGGGTGGCCCCGGCCAGATCGTTGGCGGCGCCGCTGGAGCCCTCGCCGAAGACCACCAGCTCGGCCGCCCGGCCGCCGAGACGCACCGCGAGCAGATCCGTCAGATAGGCCTCGCTGTACAGATGGCGTTCGGCCTCGGGAAGCTGCTCGGTCACCCCGAGCGTCATGCCCGACGGCAGGACGGTGACCTTCGCGACGGGGTCGGCGTGCTCGCACAGCGCGGCGACCAGGGCATGCCCCGACTCGTGCACGGCGACCGAGTGGCGCTCCTCGGGCAGCAGGGCGTTGGACGCCTCGCGACGGCCCAGCAGGACCCGGTCGCGGGCGGCGTCCAGATCGTGCGGCTCGATCAGCACGCGGTCGGCCCGTACGGCGTTGATGGCGGCCTCGTTGACCAGGTTCGCGAGGTCGGCGCCGGAGAAGCCGGGAGTCGCGCGAGCCACGGTGCCGAAGTCGACGTCGGGCGACAGGATCTTGCCCCGGGCGTGGACGGTGAGGATCGCGGCGCGCTCGGCCTGGTTGGGCAGGGGGACGGTGACCTGCCGGTCGAACCTGCCGGGGCGCAGCAGGGCGGGGTCCAGCGCCTCCGGCCGGTTGGTGGCGGCGAGCACGACGATGCCCGTGGACTGGTCGAAGCCGTCCATCTCGGCCAGCAGCTGGTTGAGGGTCTGCTCGCGTTCGTCGTTGCCGCCGATGTGGCCGCTGCCCGAGCGGCGCGCGCCCACGGCGTCCAGCTCGTCGATGAAGACGATGGACGGCCCGCGCTTGCGGGCCTCGTCGAACAGGTCCCGCACCCGAGAGGCGCCCACGCCGACGAACATCTCCACGAACCCGGACCCGGTCACTGACAGGAACGGCACGTCGGCCTCACCGGCGACGGCACGCGCGAAGAGCGTCTTGCCGGTGCCGGGCGGTCCCACCATGATCACTCCGCGGGGTCCCTTGGCGCCGGCCGCCGCATAGCGCATGGGGTTGCGCAGGAAGTCGACGACCTCGCTGATCTCCTGCTTCACCCCGTCGTATCCGGCCACGTCGTCGAACCGGGTGGTGGGCCGCTCCGCCTCGATGATCTTCGCCCGGGAGCGGCCGATGGCGCTGAGCCCACCGGTGACCGAGCGCGCGGCACGGCGCCCGAACCACCAGAAGGCGCCGACCAGGAGCAGCAGCGGGAGGAAGGCGACGAAGAACGACAGGAACGGGTTGCCGCCGCTCTTGCTCTGCGAGGCGGTGATCTGCACGTGCTTGGCCTGGAGCTGCTGCTGCAGCGACCCGGTCCCCAGCGCGGTGGGCAGCTGGGTGGTGAACTTGGTGCCGTTCTTCAGACTGCCGCTGACCGCCCCCTTGTCGTTGATGTCGACCGTCTTGACCTGCCCGGCACCGACCTTGGCGGTGAAGTCGCTGTACGCCAGGTGGGCCGGCGGGGTCCCCGACGGGGCGCGCACCAGCATGATGACGACCAGGAACGCCACCCACAGCAGCGGAACGATCCACCACTGCCGGCCCCCCGGCGTGGGCCGCTGGTTCCCGGGCGGCCTCGGCGCGTCCCGGGGCGGCCCGGACTTGGCCGGTGGCGTGAGATGCCGGTGCGGCATCCGCACTCGCGTGATCACCACCCACCGCCTCCTCCCACCAATGCGATGTCACCCGGCGCCCGGCGGCGGGGCATTCCCGGGTCACTTCTCATGGTCTCTCGCCCGGCCCCGGAACGGCGCCCGGCCGGGTTAATACTCCAGCTGTAGATCGTGATCCGAGAGAGGTACGTCGGCGAGGGACGGCCGTTGTTCCAGCCACATCCCGTCGCACATGATGACTCTCCACCGTCGTTCCGGCTCGCCGCGCCAAGCGCGCACAGTCCTCGGGACCACGCGTAGATACAGAAAGGAACCCTCTTCCACGCGTGGATCCCACCCGAACTTGTCGGCGAACGCCTCCGCTGCGCCTCCGGGCACCTCCTGGTCCGGGAAGCACTCCGCCTCACCCTGGAGGAGCACCACGTCGAAGGTGTCCGGTAGCGACAGGCGCACGCGCGGCTCTTTGTGGACGTTCCGCGCAGTCACGGAAGTCGCGCTGGTGCACATCCACACTGCTCGCCCATCCCACAAGAACCACAGCGGCACCTGGTGCGGCCCGTGATCAGGGTGAGCCGTCGACACCCATACATCCCGCTCGGTGACGAGCCGCTCCAGAGTGTCGCGCATACGCTCCGGCGTCGGGCGACGGACGATTCCCGTGGTCTCCAGGACCGGACCCTAGCCAAGCAGGCGCGAAGCGCGCCTGAGGCGCAGGACCGACTCCCAGCGACCGATGAACCCCTCAGCTTTTGGCGCGGGGCGACCAACTTCGGTGCTCGGAGTGGCCAGCGGAAGTACTCAGTCACACTTGTCTCCGGTAGTGGCTGGCTCGTGATCGCGCCTGGTGGCTGCGTCGCCAGGCGGATCAGCTGAACCCGTGGTCCGGACCGTGAACGGGCCGGACCACAACACTGATGAACAGGCGCTGGATCTCGTTGCAGGTCAGCGGGATCAGGTCGCCCGGCGTGGGGCGGTGTGCGTGTTCATCGGCGCGGACGACGGCGAGGAAGGCATGGGCCGGCATCGCGAGGGTCACCCAGTGGACCCTGAAGACCTTTCCCCGGCCGTGACCGCCCGCTCTCACCCGACGAGCACGTCCGCCCAGCGACTGGACCCGCCGGGATGCGTCTGTACGCCGCACCGGGCCGACAGCGTGGTGACGATGTCGATGCCCCGGCCGTGCTCGTCCGGGTCGACCTCGCAGGACGTACACGCGGGTCCCATGTCGGTCACGCCGACCCGTACGGCATCGCGACCGTCCACCAGGATCCGTGACAGCCTGAGCGTGGCCGGGGGCATGGCGTGCACGAGCGCGTTGGTGAGCAGCTCCGAGGTCACCAACAGCACGTCGTCAGCGGCGTCCGCGGGCAGGTTCCAGCAGGTGAGGACCGCCTGGACGCGACGGCGCACCGCCGAGACGGCCCTGGGCGCGTGCGGCAGCGGAAAGACGTGTTCCACGCCCACGCGCGGCGCCGCGTCGAGCTGCGCTGTGATCATGGGGCTTCCTCCTCGGACAGCGCCACCGGCCGGAAGCCGGGCGTGATGGAACGCTAAGGAAGGAAATGTTGCGGGTCAATGAACTGCGGTCGGCATTACCGAACACAAGTCCTTAATCGGGACGAATCCGGACTATGATCGCTTCATGGCAGGCCCGGTCCAGTCCATCGAGAGGGCGGCGGCGATCTTGCGCCTGCTCGCCGCCGGCCCCCGTCGGCTCGGACTCGGCGAGGTGGCGTCCGCGCTGGGTCTGGCCAAGGGCACCGCCCACGGCATCCTGCGCACCCTGCAGCACGTCGACTTCGTGGAGCAGGACGCGACGACGGGAAAGTACCAGCTCGGTGCGGCCCTGCTGCACCTCGGCACCAGCTACCTCGACGTGAACGAGCTGCGGTCGCGCGCCATCAACTGGGCCGACGCCCTGGCCGCCCGCAGCGGGGAGGCGGTCCGCCTGGGCACACCCCTGGAGGGCAAGGTGCTCGTGGTCCACCACGTCTTCCGGCCGGACGACACCCTCCAGACCCTGGACGTGGGCGCGCTGCTGCCGCTGCACGCCTCCTCCCTCGGCAAGGTTCTGCTGGCCTTCGGGGCTGCGCCCGTGGAATCCCTGCTGGGGACCGAACTGGAGGCGTACACCCGGCACACCCTGGTCCTCCCGGAGGACCTCACCCGGGCGCTCGGCGAGATCCGGGAGCTCGGCTGGGGCGCCGAGGTGCAGGAGATGAGCGTCGGCGAGGGCGGGATCGCCGCACCGATCCGGGGGCACGGCGGTCTGGTGGTCGGCGCGATCGGCCTGTCCGGCCCCGTCGAGCGGATCTGCGACACCAAAGGCCGGCCCCTGCCGGCCCTGATCACCTTGCTCCGGGAGGCGGCGCGGGCGATCTCGAGAGACCTGGGCGCGGCCCGCTGGTAGGTCCGGGCACCCCGGCGACGCATGGGAAGGCAGGCCCGATCATGGTTGAACGGTATGTGGTGTCCATCGACCAGGGCACCACGTCCACGCGGTGCATCCTGTTCGACCACCGCGGGCGGCTGGTGTCGGTCGCCCAGAGGGAGCACCAGCAGTACTTCCCCCGGCCCGGTTGGGTGGAGCACGACGCCGTGGAGATCTGGCGCAACCTGCAGCGCGTGGTGCCAGAGGCCCTGGCCAACGCCGGTATCGACCCCGGACAGGTCGCCGCCATAGGGATCGCCAACCAGCGCGAGACGACCGTCCTGTGGGATCCGCTCACCGGGGCCCCCCTGGGACGGGCGATCGTCTGGCAGGACACCCGTACCGGCCCGATGGTCGAGGACCTCATGGACCGGCCGGGGGAGGAGTTCTTCCTAGACCGCTGCGGCCTTCCCCCCTCCACCTACTTCTCCGCGCCCCGGATCCGCTGGCTGTTCGACAACGTCGGGGGCCTCGAGCAGCGGGCCCAGGCCGGCGAGGTGCTGTTCGGCACCATCGAGAGCTGGCTGATCTGGAACCTGACCGGTGGCACCGACGGCGGTCTGCACATCACCGACGTCACCAACGCCAGCCGCACCATGCTGATCAACATCCGGACGCTGACCTGGGACCAGGAACTGATGGAGTTCTTCGGGGTGCCGCGCCCGATGCTGCCGGAGATCCGCTCCTCCGCCGAGATCTACGCCGAGGCCCGCTCGGTACTCCCGGGCGTGCGCATCACGGCCGCCCTCGGCGACCAGCAGGCGGCCCTGTTCGGGCAGACCTGCTTCTCGCCCGGCGAGGCGAAGTGCACCTACGGCACCGGCAGCTTCCTGCTGATGAACACCGGTACCGACCTCGTGCGGTCCCGGCACGGGCTGCTCACCACCGTCGCGTACAGGATCGCCCCCCATCCCACGGTCTACGCCCTGGAGGGCCCCATCGCCGTCACCGGCTCCCTGGTCCAGTGGTTCCGCGACCGTCTCGGCCTGATCAACAGCGCACCCGAGATCGAGACCCTGGCCCGTACCGTCGAGGACAACGGCGGCTGCTACATCGTCCCCGCGTTCTCCGGACTGTTCGCCCCCCACTGGCGCAGCGACGCACGCGGCGTCATCGTCGGCCTCACCTCCTACATCACCAAGGGCCACCTGGCCCGGGCCGTCCTGGAGGCCACCGGCTGGCAGACCCGGGAGGTCGTCGACGCGATCAACGCGGACTCCGGGCTCGCCCTGAAGCAGCTCAAGGTGGACGGCGGCATGACCTCCGACAACCTGCTCATGCAGATCCTGGCCGATGTGCTCGACGTTCCCGTGGTACGGCCGATGGTCGCCGAGACGGTCTCCCTCGGCGCCGCCTACGCCGCCGGACTGGCCTCCGGCTACTGGCCCGATCTGGAGGTGCTGCGCCGCAACTGGCACCGGGCCGCCCAGTGGCTGCCCGACATGGACCCCGAGCGGCGGGAGTGGGAGTACGAGAACTGGCAGCGGGCCGTCGAGCGGTCCCTGGGCTGGATCCGGCCGCCGAAACACTCCTCGTGACGGAGGCGACGGAACCAACCGTGGCAGCAGAGCCGCTCGCTCAGGTCCGCCGTCCCCGCAGGAGCGCGCGGATCCGCCGGCGTGCGCCCTCTTCCGTGAGGCCGGCGGGTCGCGGCGGCTCGGTCTCCGCGTCCACCACGAACTCCACGACCACGGGCCGGCGCGCCGCGAGAGCGGCGTCCCAGGCGGCGCCGATGTCCTTCGGGCGGTAGCAGTGGACGCCCTCCAGACCGAGCAGGCGGGCGTAGGCGGCGTAGGGCACGTCCGGGACCGAGGAGGTACCGCTCAGCCGGGGATTGCCGGTGGCCGCCCGCCGGTCCCAGGTGGCCTGGTTGAGGTCGCGGTTGTTGAACACGCAGAAGACCAGCGGGGGGCCGCCGGACAGGCGGTCCAGGTGGTCCTTGACGGTGATCATCTCGGCCATCCCGCTCATCTGGAAGGCGCCGTCGCCCACGAAGGCGATGACCGGCCGGTCCGGATACGCGAATCGGGCCGCCAGGGCGTACGGGACGGCGGTGCCCATGGCCGCGTGGTGCCCCGAGAGCGCGGCGCGCATGCCGGCGCGCAGGTGGAGATGGCGCGCCCACCACACGGTGCTGGAGCCCGCGTCGGCCGTGAGCAGCGCCCGGTCGGGGAGCCGGTCGGAGAGCTCGGTGGCGACGGCGGCCGGGTTGATGAGGTGCCCGAAGTGCTGCCGGGCCTCGGTGCGCCGGTTCCTGTGCCAGGTCCGCACGCTCTTCTCGACGCTTCGGTGCCAGGCGCGGTTCTTCTTGTGGCGCAGCAGGGGCAGCAGCGCCTCGAGGGTCGCCTTCGGATCGCCGACCAGACGCACGTCCCCCGGCCGGCACGGAACGGTCACCCCCGCCTCCGGGTTGATCTCGACGCTCCGCACCGCCCACCGGCCGGGCGGCAGCCAGGCCTCGCGGGGCCCCGCCCCGACCAGCAGTAAGGTGTCGCAGGCACGCACCAGCCTCTCGCTGGCCGGACTGGCGACCCGGCCCGCCGGACCGGTCACGTACCCCAGGTCGTCGGGCAGAACGTCCAGCGCCAGCAGCGCCTTCGCCACTCCGGCACCGAGCAACTCGGCCGCCCGCTCGACCTCCGCCCCCGCACGCGCAGCGCCCCGCCCGATGACCATGGCGACTTTCCGGCCCTCGTCGAGGATGGCGGCCGCACGGCGGAGCTCCCCCTCCTCCGGCATCAGGAGCGGCCGGCTCCGTCCGAGCGCGAGGACGTCCGCCGGAACCGCCCTCCCGGCCGATGGCGGGGCCTGCTGGTCCAGGACGTCGGCCGGCAGGATCACCACGGCGACACCGCGCCGGGCCGACGCCGTCCGGAAGGCCCGGTCCAGGACGGGCCCCGCCTGGTCCGGAGAGATGACGACCTCGCAGGACTCCGCCACGTCCGCGCACAGCCGGTCCAGGTGCACCGCCTGCGGCCGGCGTGGCCCCGGGCCGGTACGCGGCGTGTCACCGAGCAGGGCCACCACCGGCTGCCGGTCCAGCTGGGCGTCGTACAGGCCGTTGAGGACCTGCACGGCCCCCGGCCCGGACGGGGCGAGGCAGCAGCCGACCGTGTCCGTGAACCGCGCGTGCCCGCAGGCCATGAAGGAGGCGGCCTCGCCGTGCCGCGCCTGGACGAACTCCGGCTCCCGGCCCGCCCGGCGGAAGGCCTCCAGCAGCGGGTCGGCCCCCTGCCCCGGATAGCCGTACACCCGGACGACGCCCCAGGCGCGCAGGCGCTCCCGTACGACTTCCGAAACCACGGCCATGAGTCCTCCCAGCACATGTGCTGGGAGGAGACCTGCCCCGGGCTCGGCCGTCCCCGACCGCGACCGGGGCGAATGGGTCCCGCCGGACCGCTTTTTCCACCCATTGGCGCAGGTCCCCGCCAGGTGTTGCCCGGCCGCCGGCGGAGGCCGGACGCGGGCACCCGTCCGGCGCAGCGGGCGTTTCGCCCGCGCCACGAGAGGACACGGCTGTGTCGATCGGAAGCGGACGGCTGCCCCGGGAAGGACGAGCGCGTGCCGGCGTCGGAGGATGAGCGGTCCAGTGCGGCGGAGCACCGCGGAGAGCGCCTGGTGTCGGTGCTCGACCGGCGCATGCCGCTGCGGACGCTGGCACAGGAGTACCTGCGCAAAGCCTTTCCCGACCACTGGTCGTTCCTGCTCGGCGAGATCGCCCTCTACAGCCTGCTCGTCCTGGTCGTGACGGGTGTCTACCTCACGTTCTACTTCCACCCGGACATGACCGAGACGTCGTACACCGGCTCCTACGCCCCGCTGCGGGGCACCCGGGCCTCCCAGGCGTACATCTCGGCGCTGAACATCAGTTTCGACGTCCGGGGCGGGCTGCTCATCCGGCAGATCCACCACTGGGGAGCGGACGTCTTCGTCGCCGCCATCGGCTGCCATCTGCTGCGGATCTTCTTCACCGGAGCCTTCCGCCGCCCCCGCGAGATCAACTGGATGATCGGGGTGACGTTGTTCCTGCTGGCCCTGTTGGAGGGGTTCTGCGGCTACTCGCTCCCCGACGACCTGCTCTCCGGCACGGGGCTGCGCACCTCGCAGGGGATCGTGCTGTCGATCCCCGTCATCGGCACCTATCTGAGCTTCTTCGTCTTCGACGGCCAGTACCCGGGACACGCCGTCATCCCCCGGCTGTACATCGCGCACGTCCTGCTGGTCCCCGGCCTGCTGCTGCTGCTGGTCCGGGTGCACCTCGGGCTCGTGGTGCAACTCAAGCACACCCAGTGGGCCGAGCCCGGCCACACCAACCGCAACGCGGTCGGCAAGCCGCTGTTCCCCCAGTACGCCGCCAAGTCGGCGGGTCTGTTCTTCGCCGTCGCCGGTGCCCTCGCCCTGATGGCGGCGCTGTTCCAGATCAACCCGATCTGGGATTTCGGTCCCTACCGCACGGACCATGTGTCGCTGGACTCGCAGCCCGACTGGTACGTCGGCTATCTGGAGGGCGCCCAGCGCCTGATGCCCGCCTGGGAGACGAACTTCGCCGGCCACACGATCGCCTGGGACGTGTTCCTGCCCGGGGTGGCGCTGCCCGCCGTGCTGTTCGGGGTCCTCTACTGCTATCCACTGTTCGAACGCTGGCTGACGGGACCGTCCCACGAGCACCACCTGTGCGACCGGCCGCGCAACCAGCCCACGCGCACGGCGCTCGGTGTGGTGGGCGTGACCGTCTACGTGGTGCTGCTGATGGCCGGGGGCCAGGACGTGCTCGGGTACGTCTTCCACGTTCCGGTCGAGTACCTGACGTACGCCTTCCGCACCCTGCTGTTCGTCGGCCCCCTCTTCGCCTACTGGGCGACGCGGCGTCTGTGCCTGGCGCTGCAGGCGGCGGACCGGCGCAGGCTGCGGGAGGGAGGGGGCACCGGGGACGTACGGCGGACGGCGGACGGCGGCTACCGCGAGGGCCGGACACCGCTCCCGGCCGAGGAGGCCTACCGGATCCTGGTGCGCGACACCCCCCGCCCCAGGGCGCACGGCACGGAGGCGTGGCGGCTCTTCCGCCGGCACCGGGTGCGCAACCGGCTCAGCGCCTGGTACTTCGGCGACCGCGTCGAACTGCCCGCCGACGACTGGCAGAGGCGGGCGGTGCGGGCCGTGACCGCCGACCCGGAGGAGGCCGAGAAGGCCCACAGCGCCTGAGGGCCCGCGGGGTCAGCCGGTGCGTCGCAGCTCCCGGGCCTCCTCCGCGTGGATCCACCGCCAGGTCACCGTCAGCGCCGCGAGACCGACCGGCAACATGGACACCACCATGGCGAGCCCCGCCGCGTCCTCACCCGCGGCGATCAGCCCCACGGCGGGCAGGTCGAGCAACGGCATGGACAGGTAGAGGTAAAGGCATCTGCCGGGGTCGGTCAGACGGTGCCGGGTGCCCACGACCGGCAGCCAGAACCACACCGCCGCCACCACCACGGCCGCCTCCCACCAGGCCATGGGGCCCGGTGGCCGGGCAGCAGCCCCGGCATGCGCGAGCGTCACCGCGGCGTGCAGCACGAGGAAGAGCGGCAGCGCGGCCCCCGCGGGCAGCGACAGGCGCCACCACACGGGGTGCCGCCTGGTGGCCCGGATCATGCCCGGGACCAGCGCGGACACCGACAGGCCGGTCACCGCCATGCTCCACACGGGGCCGGCCATCGCGTGCCCGGTCACGCCTCATCCCTCGCCGGGGGTGGAGGCGCCCCGTACTGCCAGGGCGGCGGCCACCCCCAGCAGCGGGACGGCCACGACCAGCAGCCACAGGCCGTAGACGGCGGAGAGTACGCCCAGGGTGATCCCCGCCGCCGCGGGCAGGACCGCCGCCGCGCCGCCCCGGGGCAGCCGGTAGCGGGTGTGCTGTTCGGGCCCGGCCTCCGATGACCCGAGCACGAGCAGTGCGGCCAGTTCGAGCAGCGCCACCGCCGAGCCCCACAGCCAGTAGACGAGGCTCGCTTCCCCGTAGACGGCGAGGACCGCGAGCAGCACGCCGTTGAGCAGCCCCCACCCGGCCACCATGACCGCCGCCGCGTGCCGTTTCACCCGCGGCTCCCGGACAGCGCTGCCCGGTCGTCCGGCTTCCCCCGCCCCTCCCGCAGCGTCAGCAGCGGGGCGTGGCCGTGCACCGGCGGCACCGGATACTCCGGCGTGAAGTTCGTGGCCGGCGGCGGCGAGGAGGTGGCCCATTCCAGGGTGTTGGCACCCCACGGGTCGGGCGGCGCGGGCACATGGCGGCCCAGCGAGCGCTTGCGCAGCGTCCACAGCACATTGACGACGAACACGACCATGCCCGCCGCCAGCACGGCGGCTCCGCAGCTGGCGAGCAGGTTGAGCAGGCCGAATCCGTCGAAGGGGGCGTAGCTGACGACGCGGCGCGGCATGCCCTCGTAGCCGAGGGCGAACATCGGCAGGAAGGTCAGGTTGGTGCCGATCACCAGCAGCACGAAGTGCAGACGGCCCAGGCGCTCGCCCAGCTCCACACCGGTGGCCTTCGGGAACCAGAAGTAGACGGCCGCGAACAGCCCGAAGGCGCTGCCGGCGAACAGCACGTAGTGCAGATGGGCCACCACGAAGTAGCTGTCCGTCAGGTGGTAGTCGAGGACCGGGGTGCCGACCATGATCCCGGTCAGGCCCCCGATCAGGAACTGCGGCAGGAAGGCGAGGGCGAAGAGCATCGGGGTGCGGAAGACCAGCCGGCCGCCGAGCACCGTGCCGATCATGGCGAAGTACTCCACGCCCGCCGGGACCAGCAGGCTGATCGACGTCAGGGAGTAGTAGTCGTTCGCAACCTGCCCGGTCGCGAACATGTGGTGGGCCCACACACTCATCGACAGGGCGGCGAACACGAGCAGGGACAAGACGGTCCCCTTGTAGCCGAAGAAGGCCCGCCCGGAGAAGACGGCCAGCACCTCGGCGACCGCCCCGAGATACGGGAAGAACATCACGTACACGACCGGGTGGCCGTAGAACCAGAACAGGTGCTGGTAGCCGATGTTCCACGCGTTCGCGTGGAAGACGGACGGGTCGGCGCGGCCCGCGGCGAGCAGGGCCATCGCGGCCAGGAGCGAGGGGAAGGAGCCGATGACCATCAGGCAGCTGGCGACCATGGACCAGGTGAAGATGGGCATCCGCAGCATGGTCATCCCCTGGGTCCGCTTGCGCAGCGCCGTCCAGAGCACGGTCCAGCCCATGAGGATCATGCCCGTGGTGGAGAGCACCACGCCGACGATCCACAGGTCGGGTCCCACGCCGGGGGAGAAGTCGCTGTCGGCCAGCGGCGGGTACGAGAACCAGCCCGAGCTGGCGCTGCCGTTGGTGGCGGCGAGACTGACCAGCACCAGAACGGCCCCGCACACGTAGAGCCAGTAGCCGAGCAGCGTGGTGCGCGGCGCGGCGACGGCCGGGGCACCGATCTGCAGCGGGACCAGGTAGACACCGATCCCGAGGGCGAACGGCGTGATGACCAGGTAGATCATCCCCGAGCCGTGCAGGGTGAACAGCTGGTTGTAGGTGTGCGGGAGCACCAGGTCCAGCTCCGGCTGGGCGAGCTGACCGCGCATGATCAGGGCGAAGACGCCCATCACCAGCAGCAGCACCAGCGAGGTGGCGACGGTCAGCAGACCGATCCGCTTGTGGTCGGTGCTGGTCGCCCAGCCGAGCCAGTTCCCCGCCGGCACCTCCATGGACCCGCTCGGCGCCTGAGCGGTCGTCATGCGGGCGTACCGCCCGCCGGCGCCCCCGCGTGCTGTGCCAGCCACTTGTCGTACGCCGCGGGCGAGACGGCCTTGAGCCAGAAGTCCATGGTGTGGTGGCGGTCCCCGCAGAACTCCCCGCACCGGCCGATCCAGCGGCCCTCGCGGTCCACGGTGAGGGTGACGGTGTTCACGTGGTGCGGGAAGATGTCCCGCTTGTAGCGGAGATCGGGCACCCACAGCGAGTGGATGACGTCCGGTGAGGCCATCTTGAACCTGATGGGCCGTCCCGTCGGCACCACGAGAGTCGGTCGCCTTCCCGCCCGGCAGTCGGCACTCACCCGGAGCGACTTCCTGGCCTGCGGGTAGTCGAACCGCCAGCACCACTGGAACGCCGTGACGGTCACCTCGACCGGATCGCCGTGCGCCGCCGCGTGGTGCTCGTCGTGATTCTGCCGGGCCGTGCAGACCACCAGGAAGGCCGCCACGGCGACCAGCACGGCGACGTAGAAGGCTTCGGGACGGGTGTGTTCGAGTCGGCGCGACGGGCGGCGCCGGGCCCCCGCCCGGCGTCGTACCACGGCGAGGAACACCAGCACCGCGACGACGGCGAACACGAACGCGGCGAGGGCGGACTCGAGGGCGAACACCGTCCCGAAGAACTGCCGCGTGGTCATGGGGCTCCTGTGGTGTCGCGCCGGACGCGTGAACAGGATCGGACATTACGGGCGAACGGCGTTTTCCGGCCAGGTGACACACCGTACGCCCACGGTTCAGCGGGGGTGCCGGGAGCCGTGCCGCAACGCAACCATCCGCCAGATCCTGACCTCGCGCATGATTCCGGGCATCTCCCTCACCAGCAGGGTCAGCGCCAAGCCGCCCACGATCAGCGCCTCCGCCATCAGCACTCGTCTGGCCGTCATCTTCCGTACTCCTCGCTCGTCGTGTGTGCGGCCGCGCCCCAGCGGGCGCGGCCGTGACCGGTACCTCACCCCGGGGAGAGACTCGGCATCATCTTCATGATCGCGTTGTGCTTCTTCCAATGGATCCCGGTCGAGCGCCGCGCGTCGGCGGTGCCGTCCTTGTGGTGCCCGGGCTGCCGGTGGTAGGGGCCCTTGTTCCCCTGGTGCAGCCCGGTGACGTGCCGGGGCGTATAGGTTTTGACCTGCGGTCTGCCTACTCGGATCCTGCCCATCGTCAGCTCCTTGCCGGTTCCTACGGTTGTTCGGTCAGCTCCGCGAAGAACCGCTCGATGGCCGGCCACACCCGGCTGCCGCCGGACAGGCCCCGCCACTCCCGCCGGACGAGCGCGACCATCCGGAAGCAGTCGTCGATCGGGACGATCCAGTGGTGCTTCGCGGAGCGTGCGGTGTTCACCAGCAGTGCCTCCACCTCCGGTGCGAGACCGGCGAGCGGGGGACACCGGGCGACCACGTCACGCCAGGCCCCCGCGTCCGCCTCCCAGCGGGTGGCGCCCGCGGGGCTCGGGTAGTGCGCGCTCACGGTGCCGTCCGAGTGCCGTACGAAGAACGCCAGCCCCACCGGGACGCCGAGTTCCCGGGTGCCCACCTCGGGCAGCCGCACCCGGCGCCGAGGCACCAGCCGGTACCGCCCCTCGCTCGCCTCCTCCTCCACGAAGAGCAGGGAGCAGGGCCGGCACGCGCACAGCACCTCCTCCTGCCCAGTGTCGTACAGGTGCCGGTGCTCGGGCTCGACGTCGGCGCCGCACAGGTCGCACCGCTCCGCGTCCGGCCGCCGGGCGGCGGCCGAGCGGATGACGCGGGCCAGCGCGCCGGTGGTCACGACCGCTCCCCGGCGGACACCGTGCGCACGGTCAGCGTGTCGACCGGGACGAACGCGGGGGGCCTCGCGTCGTCACCAGGCGCCCGTTCGACGCCGGAGAGTTCGGGCGCCAGGGCGAGCACGGCCTCGCGGACCGCCTCCTCCAGCGCGGCCGAGGAGGACCCGCACCCCTTGGCGGCGAGCCGCACCCGGGCGACCCCCTCATCGACGCCCGCCAGTTCCACGTCCCCGCCCCGCTCCCGCACCGCCGGACGCAGCCCGTCGACGGCGCGGGCGGCCCGGACCTCGGGCGGCTCTGGGTGGATGTCGTGCAGCACCAGGAGATGACCGACGAGGTCGTCGGCGGCCATACGGTCGACCAGGGTGGGGTCGGCGGCGTCCAGGACGCGGGCCAGGGCCTCGCCGTACACCTCGGTGAGGATCCGCACCGCCTCGATCGCCGCCCCGGTCATCGGACCCGGAGCGCCTTCGAGCTGCCCGAGCAGCCCGTCGAGGCGGGAGAGCCGCTCTGCGACCGCCGCTTCGTCGAGCCGCGCGGAGTCATCCATGAGCCGCTCCGAACATGGGCGAGTGCATCTTGGTCAGCGTGTTGCCCTTGCCGAGGTACATGTGCACGCCGCAGGGCAGACAGGGGTCGAAGCTGCGGACGGTGCGCATGATGTCGACGCCCTTGAAGTCCTCCGGACCGTTCTCCTCGAAGATCGGCTGGCCCTGGACGGCGTCCTCGTACGGTCCGGGGGTGCCGTAGTGGTCCCGCGGGCTCGCGTTCCACGGCGTCGGCGGGTACGGGTGGTAGTTCGCGATCTTCTTGTCCTTGATCACCAGGTGGTGGGAGAGGACACCCCGCACCGCCTCGTGGAAGCCACAGCCGATCGCCTCGTCCGGTACCTCGTAGTTCTCGAAGATCTTGGTGTCACCGCTGCGGACCTGGTCCATCGCCCGCTCCAGGAAGAAGAAGGCCATGGCGGCGGAGTAGGCGACGAAGTACGGCCGGGCCCGGTCGCGTTCGATCGTGTTGCTCCACTGGGGGATCTTCCACTCGAACGTCATCTCCGGCAGTTTGTCGCTCTTGGGCAGCGAGATGCGCACGCTGTGTCCGGTGGCCTTCACATACGGCGTGTCGACCAGCCCGTTGAGCGCCGTCGACCACAGCCGGGCGAGCGGGCCGCCGCCGGTGTCCAGCGCCAGGTGCTGGGCAGTGTTCTTGTCGTACCAGCGCGGGCTCATCACCCAGCTGTAGTTGCCCTCGAAGTTCCGCTTCTGCGGCACCGGCACCGTCGTCTGGTTCCAGGGGTGGCGCATGTCGACGGCGTTGCCGAGTGGGTCGTGGGTGACGAACGGCTCCTCGTTCACCCAGTCCTCGTAGTAGGAACTGCCCAGCAGGATCCGCATGCCCAGGTTGATGTCGACCAGGTCGTTGGTGACGAGACTGCCGTCCACGACGATGCCCGGGGTGACGAACATCGCCTTGCCCCAGTCGCTCATCGTCTCGTAGCGGTAGTCCACAACGTCCGGGTTCTGCCAGGCGCCCCAGCAGCCGAGCAGGATCCGCCGGCGGCCCACCTCCTCGTAGCCGGGCAGCGCCTCATAGAAGAAGTCGAAGACGTCGTCATTCATCGACACGGCCTGCTTGATGAAGTCCAGGACGCGCAGCAGCCGGGAGAGGTAGTCGGTGAACGTGGTCGGCTCCGGCATGGTGCCGACCCCGCCCGGATACAGCGTGGACGGGTGCACATGGCGCCCCTCCATCAGGCAGAACATCTCCCGGGTGATGCGGCTGACCTTCAGCGCCTCCTTGTACAGCTCGCCCTCGAACGGGTTGAAGGCACGCATGATGTCGGCGATGGTCCGGTAGCCGTGGATGTAGCCGTTGCGGGCCTCAGTGCGCTCGGCCCGGGCCAGGAGGCTCGGGTTGGTGGCCTTGACCATGGCCTCGCAGAAGTCGACGAACACCAGGTTGTCCTGAAAGATGGTGTGGTCGAACATGTACTCGGCCGCTTCGCCCAGGTTGACGATGGTCTCCGCCAGTCGCGGCGGCTTGACGCCGTAGGCCATCTGCTGCGCGTAGTTGGAACACGTCGTGTGGTTGTCACCGCAGATCCCGCAGATGCGCGAGGTGATGAAGCCCGCGTCGCGGGGGTCCTTGCCCTTCATGAAGACGGAGTAGCCCCTGAAGAGCGAGGACGTGCTGTGGCACTCCACCACCTCGCGGTTCGCAAAATCGATCTTCGTGTAGATGCCGAGATTGCCGATGATCCGGGTGATCGGGTCCCAGGACATGTCCACGATCTGCGCGGGCTTTCGCGCCGCGGCTCGCGGCTCGGTTGCCGTCATGTCCGTGCCTACCTCGCTCTCTCTCGCTGTCGCCTGCGCCCGTCGGGGCGCCAGTACGGGTCGTAGCCGCTCGTCAACTTGTCCTTGTTGTGGCGCCACTTGGGCTCACGGTTGACGGCCATGTTGGTGATGCCGCGCAGCCGCCGGATCACGGCCCCGTAGGGCCTGATCACAGCGGACGAGAGGGTGCCGCCCGTCGGCTCGTCCATGAACGGCATGAAGGCGTCCGGGAACCCGGGCATCGTGCAGCCGATGCAGATGCCCCCGACGTTGGGGCAGCCGCCGATGCCGGCCATCCAGCCGCGCTTGGGCACGTTGCAGTTGACGACCGGGCCCCAGCAGCCGATCTTCACCTGGCACTTGGGGGAGTTGTAGTCCTTGGCGAAGTCGGCCTGCTCGTAGTAGGCGGCCCGGTCGCACCCCTCGTGCACCGTCTTCCCGAACAGCCACTGCGGGCGCAGCATGTGGTCCAGCGGGGGCGGCGGCGCCGACCCGGCCGCGTGGTAGAGCACCCAGGTGAGGGTCTCCATGAAGTTCTCCGGCTGGATCGGGCAGCCCGGCACGTTGACGATCGGAAGCGCGCCCTGCGACTTGAAGTCCCAGCCCAGGTAGTCCGCGAGACCCATGCAGCCCGTGGGGTTGCCCGCCATCGCGTGGATCCCGCCGTACGTGGCGCAGGTGCCGGCGGCGACGACCGCCCAGGCCTTGGGCGCGAGCTGGTCGATCCACCAGTTGAGGGTGAGCGGTTCGCCGGTGTCCTGGTCGTTGCCGAACGACGTCCAGTAGCCGTCGCCCTCGATGATGTTCTGGTTGGGGATCGAGCCCTCGATGACGAGGATGAACGGCGCCAGTTCACCGCGGGCCGCGGCGCGGAACGGGGCGAGGAAGTCCTCGCCGCCCAGGCTCGGGGAGAGCACCTTGTTGTACAGGTTCACCTTCGGCAGGCCCGGCACCAGCCCGGCGACGATGTCCTCGATCGCCGGCTGGCCGGAGGCCGTCATCGAGACGGTGTCCCCGTCACAGCTCATGCCCTCGGAGATCCACAGGATATGGATCTCGCCGAAGCCGTTCCTCTGCTCAGCCCTCGTGGGCTGCTGGCTGACCTCCGTGGTACCGCTTTCGACGGTCATGTCCTCGGCCTCCCTTGGAGTCGGTCCCGGAGTCGGTCGTAGGCCGCGGCCACCGGTCCGGCGAAGGCCAGGGCGGGAGGCTCGTCGGGCGCGTTGGGGTGCGGTCGGGTCGGGGCGGTCTGCTTGGACCGGGCCAGGAGTTTGCCGAGCCGCAACAGCTCCTCCTCGGAGACCGCGTCGCGGAGCAGGGGCATCAGCTCGCCCTCCTCCTCGCGGATGTGCTCCTCGACCTCGCGGCGCAGCTCGTCCATGAGTTCGCTCGTACGCTCGTCGTCCCCGGACTGCTTGTCCAGGGCCAGGAGGGTCTCCTTGACGGCCCTGTGCTCGCTCAGGTGCTCGCGGATCCGCTGGTCCCCGTCCGACAGCACCTTCTTGGCCAGCGGGTAGACCATCAGCTCCTCGAGCGCCGCGTGCTTGGACAGCTCGCGGACCAGGGTTTCCACCACGGCCCGGCGCTGCGCTGCGGAGGCGGCGGCGTGGTAGTCGCGGAACAGCTGCTCGACCATCCGGTGGTCGTGCATCAGCAACTCGATGGCGTCCATTACGGCCTTCCTGGTCGGGGACGGTGGCGGCACAGAGGTGGGGCGGATCCGCCGGCTAGGAGGCGGAGGAGGGGGACGGGGCCGGGGAGGGGGCGAGGGAGCGGATGGCGCCGTGCAGCCGGGCGAGCACCTCCGGCGGCATGGTCTCCACCCGGTCGAGGATCCGCGCGGCCCGCGGGTCGGTGGCGCGTGCCTCGCGCTTCTCATCGTCCGTGAGCAGCAGCGTCCGCAGGGTCAGGATCTCGTCGATCTCCGCGGCGTCGTGCAGGTCGCCGGGGCTCTCCGGGGCCACCTGCGGGTGGTCGGGCAGGATGATGGGCGACGACAGGACGAGCGAGTCGGACCCCTCCGGGCCCGCGAGCACCGGGAAGGTGTGCAGGTTGCGGCACTCCCTCACGTACGGCGCGACGTCCTCGGGCGGGTCGATCGAGGAGTAGAAGCCGAGCCCCTCACCGCCGACGAAGGTGTGCGCCGCGATGAGCGAGTGCCGCAGGGCCTCGTCGCGGGGAGCGTCGGGGGGCGTCGTACGGCCGGTGTTCTCGGTGCGGACGCGCAGGCGGTACAAGGAGTCGGCGCCGGCGACGGGTTCGAGGTGCAGCGTGGTGCGCGCCTCGACGGGGGAGCGACGGCGCACCAGGCGCCCCGCGTCCGCGGGCAGGGGCTCGGTCTCGTCGCCGCCGGGAGCGCCGAAGGTGAACTCCGCGTCGCGGGCGAGGAGTTCGGCGAGCGGAGCGCTGAGGTCGGTCTCGCGCGGCATCGCCTCGTCGAAGGACAGATGGACCGTACCGGCGGTCTCCAGGGAGTCCACGGGCGTGTGGTGACCGTCCTCGTCCCGTCGCTCCACGCCTCGGTACTGCATCTGCAGATAGCGCACGCGCACCCGCACCACGGCGCCGGATCGGGCGTGCAGCAGGCACTCGGTCTGCTGCTGCCAGGACTCCACGGACCCCGAGACGCCCGGCGTCACCGGGCCGTGGGCCTCGGCCCAGGCGCGGGGGGCGAGGATGCCGAACTGCCAGCGCACCCGGTTCTTGGCCGACGAGCGGCGGTACGGGTAGAGCAGGTATCCCTCGTAGAGGACGGCGTCGGCCACGGCGCACGCCTCTTCGACCGCGGAATGCACGCTCACGGTTTCGGCCAAGGGGTCGCTCACCGTAACTCCTCACTGACCATCTGTACGTATTGCAGTGGTTTACAACGATCACACCTTTTATTGCGAAGAGCGCGTATTGGGCGCGGATGGGTGAGTGGCGCGTCGAGAGGGGCGGGGAGGCGTCGTGTCGGCACGGTCTGAGCGGGTACTGCGGGGAGGTGACTGACGGCCGTCGGCCCCGGCGGGAACCCGATGCGGAACGAGACGGAGGCGGCAGCGATGGGGATGCAAGGCGACGACTCGGCGGAGGGCAGGAGCCGAGTGGGCGACGCGGCGGCGCGGCTGGCCCAGGACACCGCGCAACTCGCCCGCCACGAGATACTCGCGGTGCAGAGCGAGGTCAGGGCGGCGCTGCGCCGGATCGGAGCGGGTGGCGCGCTGCTGGGCGCCGCCGGGGTCTGCGGCCTGCTGGCCCTGTGGTCGGCCCACGAGACGGCCCTGCGGACACTGGAGTCGGCCCTGCCGGGCGCCCGCGCGTCGGCCGTACTGGCCTGCACCTACGCCACGGGCGCCGCAACGCTGGGCGTCGCGGCCCGCAACCGGGTACGCGCCGCCGGCCAGGCGTCGGCGGACGCACTGGACCGGGCACGGGAGGCCGTTCCGACGGGGGTGCGAAGGGGCGAGGGGGACAAGGGGAGCGACTGAGCGGGGTCGGCGCACGGGCCGGTGGGCTCAGCGGCCCGGAGCGCGGGGCTGTGGTGAGCCGGCGCGGGCGCCGGAACGCGGCGAGTCGGAGGGCTCGGCCGCGCCGGGCGTTGGGCCGTTCGGGTGGTCGCATGGGAGTCGGTGCGGCGCGTATGCGGGGCGGGAGCGCCTGCGGGGTGCCGGGGTGGCAGGCTGCGGGGTCGGGTCGGGGCCGTCCGGGTCAGGGGGTGTCCGACAATTCGCGTCACGCGCCCGGCGGGAATCGTCGGACACCCCCAGCCCCGGCCCTGACGGGCGGCACCACGCTCGCGCGCCGTGTGGGCCGTCGGTCCATGGACGGCGCGTACGGAAGGAATGGGTGTCCGTGGAGATGACCCCGGTCGACTCCGAACCGGCTCGCTCCGGTCCCGCGTTCACCGAGCCGGCGTACCGGCGGGTGCGAGCCGCGCAGGGATGCAGCGCACCGGTCGGTGACGCGACCGCCTGGGACCTGTTCCGCATGGCCTTCGCCTCGGTCTCCCCGCCCGGCGCAACCCGCCCGCCCGCCGCGGGCAGCGGCTGCCGACGCCCGTGACCACCGTCTGCCGCCAACCGGCGTTCCCCCTCGGCACGCGTGGCACAGTGGGCTCATGTGCGGTCGGCCTTCATGGCCACTTCCAGCACGTACGCCGTACCAGACGGCGGACACGGACACCTACGAGCACCTCACCCCGGACGCCACCGGCCGGGCGGTCGAGGTGATGGACGTGCGCTGATCCGGCACCGTGCTGATCCGGTGCGGCATGACCCAGCGTATTCGCAGGTCGGAGGGTGGTTTGGTATGTGCGGTCGATATGTCTCCACCCGGGGCCCCCAGGATCTCCTACGACTGTTCAGGGTCACCGACTGGGACGAGAGGGACGACCTGCCGCCGAGCTGGAACGTCGCTCCCACGGACGACGTGTGGGCGGTTCTCGAACGCGCCCCTCGCGGCTCGGCAGCCGTCCGGCGGCAGTTGCGCCCGCTGCGGTGGGGCCTGGTGCCGTCCTGGGCGAAGGACCCGAAGATCGGCGCCAGGATGATCAACGCGCGGATGGAGACGGTGCACGAGAAGCCCGCCTTCCGCCTGGCCTTCCTCAGGCGGCGCTGTCTGCTGCCCGCCGACGGCTTCTACGAGTGGCAGCAGGTGCCGGCCGACGGCAAGGCCAAGGCCCGCAAACAGCCGTACTTCATAAGCCCGCAGGACCGCCAGGTCATGGCCCTGGCGGGGCTGTACGAGTTCTGGCGCGACCCGTCGGCCGCTGAGGACGACGACTCCGCCTGGTGGACGACCTGCACCATCCTCACCACGGAGGCCACCGACGCCGCGGGTCGCATCCACCCCCGGATGCCACTGGCCGTCGCCCCCGGCCACCAGGACGCCTGGCTCGACCCCGCGCACCAGGACCCGGCCCGGCTGCGCGCCCTGCTGAACCCTCCCGCGGACGGCCGTCTGGACGCCCGCCCCGTCTCCACGGCCGTCAACGACGTCCGGAACAACGGCCCTCAACTGCTGGAGCGAGCCGAGGCGTAGGCTCCGACGGCACGACGCCCGTCGGCGTATTCGCTCGTATGCTGGTCCCGGAATCGCTCAAACGAACATCCAAGGGCGGGGAGGCCTCATGCGTGAGCCGGTCGATCTCAGGCGTCGGCGGATCCTGGCCGCGGTGCAGTCGCGCGGTGCAGCGCGGGTGCGGGACCTCGCCGCCGAGCTCCAGGTGTCCGTGGTGACGATCCGCCGGGACGTGGAGGAGCTGACCCGTGAGGGGAAGCTGCGGCGCGGTCACGGGGTGGTCCGCTCGACGCTTCCCGCCCAGGAGGTGCCGGGCACCCCCGTCGCGGACGGGGACACCGTCGCCGTGGTGGTGCCCGAGCGGCATTCGTACCTCTACGAGACCCTGCACGGCGCCCGCACCGCGCTGGAGGAGGCCGGCCTGCGCATCGCCCTGCACATCGCACCGCAGGTGCCCGGAGCGGAACGCCCGCAGGTGGAGCGGGCGCTGGCGGAGGGCGTACGCGGTGTTCTCCTCGCGCCTCGGTGGCGCACTCCGGCGGCCGAGGAGGCCGACCACGAGTGGCTCGCGGACCTGGGCGTGCCGACGGTGCTGATGGAACGGCGGCCCCGCAAGGGCAGCGCCCTGCACGCGATGGACTCGGTGTGCTCGGACCACTGGTACGGCGCCCACCTGGCGGTGGAGCACCTGGTGGGTCTCGGACACCGGCGGATCGTCTTCGCGACACGCGACGACAGCCCCACCGCGCGCACCCTGCGGGCGGCCCTGGGCGAGGTCGCCGAGGCGCATCCGCTCGTCGAGGAGTGGGCCTGGGCGCTGAGTTCACCCGCGGCCGGGGAGGGCGGGCCGACGGACCTGGCGGCTCTGCTGCGCAAACTCGGGGCCACCGCGGCCGTGCTGCACGGCGACGTCGACGCCCTGATGCTGGTTCAGCAGCTCGCTGAGAACGGTGTGCGGGTCCCCCAGGACTGCTCGGTCGTGGCGTACGACGACGTGGTGGCAGGGCTGGGCACCCCGCGGCTGACCGCCGTCTCGCCGCCCAAGAGCGAGGTGGGCCGTGTCGCCGCCGAACTGCTGCTGCGACGGCTCGAGGGCTCCGGCAACGGCGCGGTTCGCTCGGCGCAGCGCATCGAGCTGTTGCCCACGCTGGTGGTGCGCGACTCCACCGGTGAGCACCCGCGCTCAGGAATGAGCGTTTGACCGTTTTATTTTCTTATGACCGATCTATTGACCGTTTTTGGTGCGGCCGTGAGGATTCCCGTGTCTCGAACAGGTCGTGTCCGCAGGGACACCAGCAGCCGCGGGAGGCGCCATGCCTGGTCGACAGAGCCGTCGATCCGTGCTCGCCGCGATGGCCGCACTACCGCTGACAGGGGCCGTGAGCGCCTGCGGCGGCTCGGCGGGTTCCCCGTCGCGCGGCACCGGCAGGACCACGCGCATCACCTTCTGGTCCGCCCTGCGTGGCAGCCAGGAGGTGGTGGACGCGTTCAATCGCACGCTCGACCGCATCCAGGTCGACTTCCAGCTGGTCCCCTCCGGAGGACAGGGCGGCTACGCCAAACTCAGCAACGCCGCCCGGGCCGGCAACGCGCCCGACGTCGCCACCATCGAGTACCCGCAGGTCCCCGGCTTCGCCATCGACGGCGTCGCCCGTGACATCACCGGGCTCGTCAGCGACACCCTGCGCGCCGAACTGCTCCCCCAGGCCCTCGGCCTGACCACGGTTTCAGGGACGCGTGTTCAGCGTCCCGCTCGACGTCGAGCCGATGGTCATGCACTACCGGGCGGACCTGTTCGAGCAGTACGGACTCCAAGTGCCGCGTACCTGGGACGAGTTCGAGGACCTGGCCCACACCGTCCGGCGCAAGGCCCCGGAGCGGCGGCTGGCGCTGTTCCCCACCGACGGGGCCACGCAGTTCGCCGCGTACTCCTGGCAGGCGGGCGCCCACTGGTTCGACACCTCCCACGGCGCCTGGAACGTCTCCCTCGCCGACGCCCCTACCCGGCGCACCGCGGCGTACTGGCAGCGGCTGATCGACGACGACGTGGTGTTCATGAACGCCGTCGAAAGCCGGCAGTCCGACGCGCAGATCGGGTCGGCTGCTCGGCCGGGCCACCGTCAACGCCGTGGTCGCGCTGTCCGTGCTCTACACCCTGCTGCCCGTGCTGTGGCTGGTCCTCGCCGCGGGCAAGACCAGGGACGCCCTGTTCGGCAGCGATCTGCTGTCCCTGAAGGACTTCTCCTTCCTGACGAATCTGCACGACCTGTTCGCCATGGACGACGGCCAGTACGGCCGCTGGTACCTCAACAGCCTGCTCTACGCGGTCGTCGGCGCCGCGCTCGGCGCCCTGATCAGCGTGGCCTGCGGGTACGCCTTCGACAAGTACCGCTTCCGGCACAAGGAGAAGCTGTTCGGCATGGTCCTCGCGGCGGTGATGGTCCCGCAGACCGTCCTCGCGCTGCCGCTGTACCTGATGGCCTCCGGCGCCGGCCTGGTCAACACCTTCTGGGCGGTGTTCATCCCGGTCCTGTTCAACCCGTTCGGCGTCTACCTGGGCCGCATCTTCAGCCAGGGCTACGTGCCCGACGAGGTCCTGGAGGCCGCGCGCATGGACGGCGCCGGCGAGCTGACCACGTACGTCAGGGTGGCGCTGCGCATGCTCGGCCCCGGCCTGGTGACCGTGTTCCTCTTCCAGCTCACCGCCATCTGGAACAACTTCTTCCTGCCCATGGTGATGCTGTCCGACCAGGACCTCTATCCGGTCAGCCTGGGCCTGTACACCTGGAACAACTCGGCCTCCGTGTCACCCGAGTACTACCCCGTGGTGATCATGGGCTCGCTGCTCGCCGTCCTCCCGCTGATCCTCGCCTTCGCCCTGCTGCAGCGCTTCTGGCGCAGCGGACTGACCGCCGGCGCCGTCAAATAGCCCCTCCGGTCAGGAGTTCCCGCACCGACATGACCCTCTCGACGCCAGGACCCGGCTTCCGCCCCCGTGCCGCCCTCGCCATGTCCCCCGAGGCCGCCGCGGCCGTCCTCGACCCCGAGTCGCTGGACGCGCTCGCCGCGCTCTGCGATCTCGCCCCGCCGCCCGTCCTGGACGACTTCAGCACGCCCCGGGCCCGGGCCGTCCTCGCCGACGTCGACCTGCTGGTCACCGGCTGGGGCTGCCCCCCGCTCGACGAGGACACGCTCGCGGCGGCGCCCCGGCTGCGGGCGGTCGTGCACACCGCGGGCAGCGTCCGCGGACACATCACCGGCACCTGCTGGGAGCGCGGCATCGACGTGTCCTCCGCAGCCTCCGCCAACGCGGTACCGGTCGCCGAGTACACCCTCGCGATGATCCTGCTCACCGGCAAGCACGTCCTGGAACGCGCCCGCGCCCACCGCGCCACCCGCACCCGCGACGACTGGCTGCGCACCCCCCGCGCCATCGGCAACCACCGCCGCACCATCGGCATCCTGTCCGCATCGCTCACCGGCCGCCGCGTCATCGAACTGCTCCACCCGCACGATCTCCACGTCCTCCTGCACGACCCGTACGTCACCGACGCCGACGCAGCCGAACTCGGCGTGGAACGTGTCGGGTTGGACGAGATGTTCACCCGCAGCGACACCGTCAGCGTGCACACCCCGCTGCTGCCCGCCACCCGCGGCCTGGTCAGCCGCGCACTGATCGAGTCGATGCGCCCCGGCGCCGTCCTCATCAACACCGCCCGTGGCGCGGTCGTCGACCAGGACGCGCTCACGGATGCCGCCGTGGCCGGCCGCATCCGGGCCGTCATCGACGTCACCGACCCCGAAGTCCTGCCGCCCGAGCACCCGTTGTGGGACTGCGGCAACGTTCTCCTCACCCCCCATCTGGCCGGCTCCCAGGGCAACGAGTGGCGCCGCCTCGCCGACCTCGCCCTCGCCGAGACCGCGCGCTGGGCCTCCGGCGCCGGCTTCCTGCATCCCGTACGACGCGAAAGGCTGGCCTTCCAGGCATGAGCACCCCCGGCATCCCCTCCGAACTCCCCCCTGAGAACCACGAGTCGAGCCCGTACACCGGATACACGCGGGCCCACTGGGAGGCCGTCGCCGACGGGTTGCTCGCCTCCGCGTGGCGCTGGAGCACACCGGGCTGCGCCCTGCTCGACCTGCCCGGGCGTCCCTCACGCTCGGGAGTGCGTTCCGACGGACTGGAGGGCTACGCCCGCACGTTCCTCGCCGCCGCCTTCCGGGTGGCGGGCGCCGCCGGGGACGACCCGCACGGCTGGCTGGAGCGGTACGCGCGCGGCCTCGCCGCCGGCACCCGCACCCCCGGCCGCGACGACACCGAGTCCTGGCCGCTGATCCTCGACCACGACGTGCAGGGCCAGCCGATGGTGGAGTCCGCGTCGGTCGCGCTGGGGCTACGGCTGACCGCGCCCTGGCTGTGGAAGAGCCTCGATGCGGACGTCCAGGACCGGGCGGAGGAATGGCTGCGTGGGGCGCTGCGTCACACGCCCGCGCCCAACAACTGGTACCTCTTCCCGTACACAGTCGCCGGATTCCTGGAGTCGGTCGGCCGCGGCGACGCGGAGACGGCTGCGGCACGGCAGCGGGCGCTGGACCTGCTGGAGGAGTGGTACCGGGGCGACGGCTGGTACGCGGACGGGGACGGCCGCGCCTTCGACCACTACAACGGCTGGGCCCTGCACCTGTACCCGGTGCTCGACGCCCACCTCGCCGGGGACGAGGAGTCGTCCGCGCGCTACGGGGCGCGGCTGCGGGAACACCTGGACGGCATCTCGCTGATGTTCGGCGCGGACGGCGCGCCGCTGCACTTCGGCCGGTCGCTCACGTACCGCTTCGCCGCGTCCGCCGCCGTCGGACTGGGCGCCCTCACCGGCCACACCCCGCTGACCCCGGGCACCTCCCGGCGCCTGGCCAGCGGCAGCCTGCGCTACTTCCTTGACCACGGCGCACTGAACGAGGACGGGCTGCTGAGCCTCGGCTGGCACGGCCCGCACGAGGCGACCCTCCAGACCTACTCGGGTCCGGCGTCCCCGTACTGGGCGTCGAAGGCGTTCGTGTCCCTGCTGGCACCCGTCGGCCATCCCCTGTGGACGGCCCGGGAGGAGCCCGCGCCGGCCGAGGAGGCCGACCGGGTGCTCGCCCTGCCGGCACCGGGGCTGCTGGTGCAGGCCACCCGGGCCGACGGGATCGTACGGCTGCACAACCACGGCAGCGACCATGTGCGGCCCCACGAGGGCGAGTTCGCCGCCGAGGACGATCCGCACTACGGGCGCCAGGCGTACTCCACCCGAACCGGCCCCACGGTCCCCGGGAACATCCCGGACAACCACCTGTCCGTCGAGGTCAAGGGACGGGGAACCGTACGGCGTCGCGTCCATCCTCTGGGGGCGGGCCACGGCGAAGGCTGGGGCTGGGCCGCCTCCTGGCACCGGCCCGTGTTCGCAGCCGGGCCGCCGATGGTGCCCGGCCTGAGGGTGGAGAGCGTCACGGTGGTCCACGGACGGTACGAACTGCGCGTTCACCGTGTGAGCGGCGCCCCGGACGGCGCCCGGGTCACCCACACCGGCTGGGCCACCGGTCCGGAGGAGCCCGTCGTGACGGCGCTGCACGGGCTCCACGGCTGGGACGAGGGCCCCGAGCCGGTCCCCGCGCCCGGCGGCACCGCCTACGCGCGCTGGGCCCGGGTCCCCCGGCTCACCGGTCGGGCCGGCGGCACCACCGTGCACGTGTGTCTGGCGAGCCTGACCGCGGAACCCGACCCGGCGCCCCTGGCGGAGGCGGTCGCCGACGTGACGGTCGACGACGACGGCGTCGAGGTGACGTGGGCCCACGACGGGGCGCGGTCCCGGGTCGGGTTCCGGAAGTTCGGTGTCTCGCTCCTTCAGTGAGTGACCGTTCGTCAGGCGATGTGGTAGCTGTCCCCGTACACCTTCCAGTCCAGCGGCGGGTCGAGGTTCAGATTGCCCTTGCGCAGGAACACCCGCTGCTCGGTGTCGACCCGGCTGGTGTCGCTGTGGGCCTCCTCCTGCTTCATGGCCCACACCCGCGCGTCCAGGAAGGCGTCCAGGTAGGCGACCTCGCCGCCGCCCTGCGCCGGCGGCTTCGCCGTGCGCAGGGCCCGCTTGCGGATGTTGCGGAAGCTCGTCGGGTCGTCCCCGTCGCCGTGCATCACGATGGCGTCGTAGTACGTGAACTGCCCCAGGACGCCCAGCCCGTCCGCCTTGCCCTGCTGGACGGCCGGGTTGAAGTACACCCGGTCGCGTTCGTCGTTCTGCGCCTGCTGGAACGCCGTGTCCTGCGCCGCCTTGCGCCAGTCCTCGGGGAAGTTCGGGTCCAGTCCGTCGTGGGAGTCGCTGCCGTTCACCCGGCGCAGTGCCGGCAGGTACTTGGCGAGGACGTTGCCGGGCTTGCGGTCGGTGTAGAGCTGGACGAGGTCCAGCATGTCGCCGGTGCCGGAGCAGAATCCGATGATGCCGGCGGTGTAGCCGCGGCCGTCGCCGATGTCCTCGATGTACTTGTACTGGGCTTTCCAGTCGAGGGAGGAGTTCTCCGCGCTCGAGACCAGCTTCATGGCGATCTCCTTCTTCGCGGGGTCGTCGAGCCCGACGGCCCTCGCCGCGTCGGGGGCCGCCGCGGCGTGCTGGGCGTCGAGGAGCGGGACGGCCGCCAGCGAGGCGCCTATGAAGGCGAGGACGGCGCGACGCGAGGTGCCGGAGGGGGCTGCCGCGGCATGGTTCGGATGCACCACAGGGACTCCAAGTGAAGGTGGGGGGTGGGAACTTGGGCGTGCACTGTTAGGAAAGTTTCCTATCAGACGTTGGCGCGCGCGGTCACCGGTGCGGCGGGCAAGTTCCCGGTAAAGAGCGGGAGATGGGCGGGACCTCTCCTTGGCGGGACATCTCCTCAGCGCAGCGGCTGCTCGGCCCAGATGACCTTGCCCCGGGGCGTGTAGCGGGTGCCCCAGCGCTCGGTGAGCTGGGCGACGAGGAACAGGCCGCGCCCGCCCTCGTCGGTCATGGCCGCGTACCGCAGATGGGGTGAGGTGGTGCTGCCGTCGAAGACCTCGCAGATCAGGCTGCGGTCGTACAGCATGCGGACCCGCACGGGCGCGCCGCCGTACCGGATCGCGTTGGTGACCAGCTCGCTGAGGATGAGCTCCGTGGTGAACGTCAGCTCTTCCAGACCCCACCGCGCCAGCTGCCGGGTCACCGACGCGCGCACCTCGCCGACGGCCGCCGGGTCCGTCGGCACCGGCCACTCGGCCACCCGGTCGGCGGCCAGGGCCCGGGTGCGCGCGACGATCAGGGCGATGTCGTCGCTCGGCCGGTCCGGCAGCTCCGACTCCAGGACGGCCCGGCAGGTGTCCTCCGGGGACGGCCCGGCTCCGGCCAGCGCGGTGCCCAGCAGCTCCAGACCGTCGTCGATGTCCCGGCCCCGGTCCTCGACCAGCCCGTCGGTGTACAGCACCAGCCGGCTGCCCTCCGCGAGCTCGAGGTCGGCCGTCTCGAACGGAAGCCCCCCGAGGCCGAGCGGGGGACCGGCCGGAACGTCGGGGAACTCCACGCTGCCGTCAGGCCCGATCACGGCCGGTGGCGGATGGCCGGCCCGGGCGACGGTGCAGCGCCGGGAGACCGGGTCGTAGATCGCGTACAGACAGGTCGCGCCCGTGACGGGGGCGCTGCCCGGATCGGCTGCCTCGTCCTGGTCGATGCGGCCGACCAGCTCGTCGAGCAGCCCGAGGAGTTCGTCGGGCGGCGGGTCGAGCGCGGAGAAGTTGTGCACCGCGGTGCGCAGCCGCCCCATCGTGGCCGCGGCGTGCAGCCCGTGGCCCACGACGTCGCCCACCACCAGCGCCACCCGGGCACCGGCCAACGGCAGTACGTCGAACCAGTCACCGCCCACTCCGGCCTGCGCCGGAAGGTACCGGTAGGCGATGTCCAGGGCCCCCTGCGCGGGCAGCGTCCGCGGAAGCAGACTGCGCTGCAGCGTCACCGCCATGCTGTGCTCGCGGGTGAAGCGGCGAGCGTTGTCGATGGAGACCGCGGCGCGGGCGACCAGCTCCTCGGCGAGGGCCAGGTCCTCCGCGTCGAAGGGCTCCGGCTTCTCGCAGCGCCAGAAGTTGACCAGGCCCAGGATCAGGGACCCCGCCCGCACCGGCACCGTGATCAGCGAGTGGATCCCGTACTCCACCACCTGAGCGGTCCGCTCGGCGTCCTGCGCCAGCCAGCCCGGAGCCTCGCCGAGACGGGGTTCGAGGACGGCCCGTCCGTGCAGCCCCTCGGCCTGCGGAGAGGACTCCACCCACTGGATCCGCTCGCCCACCGAGTACAGGGGAGTGTCCTTGCGGACACCGCTGAACGCCGCACGGCGCAGCTCGTTCCCCGCCTCCGGCTCCTCACCGCCCAGCACCGCCTCGAACAGGTCCACACTGGCGAAGTCCGCGAACCGCGGGACGGCCAGCTCGGTCAGCTCCTCGGCGGTACGCGTCACATCCAGGCTCGTGCCGATGCCAAGACCGGCGTCGTAGAGCAGGCTGAGGCGTTCCCGCGCCACCTCGGCCCGGCCGGACAGGGCGCGCAGCTCCGTCGAGTCGCGGAGGGTGGCCGCACTGCCGGGCGGGCCGCCGTCCACGTCGGTGGACCGCTGGTTGATGGCCAGCAGCCGGTCCCCGACCAGGTGCACCTCGTCTGTGGCGACCCGTCCGGAGGCCAGGAGGGCGGCGGTCTCCGGGGGGAGGCCGAGCTCGGACACATGGCGCCGCTCGGCGTCCCTGGGCAGGCCGAGCAGGCGGTGCGCCTCGTCGTTGGCGAGCAGCAGGTCGCCGTCTCCGCCGAGGATCAGCACCCCTTCCCGTACCGAGTGCAGCACCGCGTCGTGGTGCTCGTACATCCGGGTCATCTCCCGCGGCCCCAGGCCGTGGGTCTGGCGCAGCAGCCGCCTGCTGACAAGTGCCGTGCCCGCTGTGGCCAGGGCGAGGCCCACGGCCGCGGCGGCCAGGACGAGCGGCATCTGCCGGTTCGCCGCGCCGCCCACGTGTTCCGTCGTGACACCGGCCGCCACCAGGCCCACGACCTTGCCGTCGGGCGCCCTGACGGGCACCACCGCCTGCACCAGCCGCCCGATGGTCCCGTTGATCTCCTCGATCTCGGTGCCCCCGGCCAGCGCCGGCTGGATGTTCCCGACGAACTTCTTGCCGATACGGTCGGGTCTCGGGTGGGTGTAGCGGATCCCGTCGGTGTTCATGACGACGATGAAGTCGACCTTCGTCGCCTTGCGGGCGGCCTCGGTCCGCGGCTGCAGCACGGCCGTGGGGTCCGGGCTGCCCAGTGCCTGGACCGTGCCCGGCGCGTTGGCGAACGCCTCGGCCACGGCCAGGGAGCGGTTGCGGGCCTCCTGTGTGGTGTCGTGCCGCACCTGCAGCAGCAGCGCCGCCACCGCCGCGACGACCAGCAGCAGCACGATGACGACCTGCAGGACGAAGACCTGCCCGGCGACGCTGCGCCCGCTCAGCGCCGCGCGCAGTCCCGACCGGGACCGGCCCGCCGCCTCCTGTTCGCGGCCCGCGAGCGAACGGCGCGCCGCTCGCCCCGGTCCCTGCTCCGACGCCCCTGGAGCGCGGTCGTGCGCTGGTGCGCGCACACCGCCGGCACGACGGGGCGAACGGGTACCGGGTCGACCCGGAAGCCGGACCATGTGCCATGTCTACACTGCCGCGCCCCGGGAGGCGAGAGGCGTCACACACGGTGGCGGTTCCGGTGCCGTTCCCGTGACCTGCCCGCCGCCGAGTGGTGGCCCCGGTATCCGCCTTTCGGGTGAACCTGCCGCCTGTCTGCGGGGGCGGCCGACGCGTGTGGCCGACGATCGCAGACGGCCGGGCACATCTGTCCGCACCGTCGTCCGCCGGGAGTACGCCGTGCACATTCTGCTCGTGGCCAGCGCGTTCAACAGTCTCACCCAGCGCGTCCATGGCGAACTGCGCGACCGCGGCCACACCGTCGCGGTGGAACTCGCCCTGCCCGACGGTTCGCTGACTGAGGCGGTACGGCGGCACGCCCCCCAACTCGTCCTGGCGCCCCTGCTGAAGACGGAGATCCCCCGCGAGGTGTGGGCGGCGTACCCGTGCTTCGTCGTCCACCCGGGTCCCGTCGGCGACCGGGGGCCGTCCTCCCTGGACTGGGCCGTCCAGGAGGGCGCCGAACGCTGGGGTGTGACAGTCCTCCAGGCGGAGGAGGAGATGGACGCCGGTGACGTGTGGGCGTCCGTCGCCTGCCCCCTCCCGCCGCTGTCCAAGAGCGACCTGTACCGGGGCGAGATCGCCGACGCGGCCCTCGCCGCCGTCCTCCTCGCCGTCGAGCGCTTCGCCTCCGGGACCCACACGCCCGTGCGGCAGGACACGTCGCGGCCCCGTCCGTATCTCGACCAGAGCGTGCGGCGCATCGACTGGGACACCGACGCGACCGACACCGTCCTGCGCAAGCTGCGCGCCGCCGACTCGCAGCCCGGCGTGCTGGACGTGCTGCTCGGCGAGGAGTGGTACCTGCACGGCGGCCACCCCGACAACGATCTGCGCGGTGCCCCCGGGGAGCTGCTCGCCACCCGGGCCGGGGCGATCTGCCGGGCGACACGCGACGGCGCCGTGTGGATCCCCGAGCTGCGACGGCGGCGCCGCCCCGGGCAGCCGCGCTCGGTCAAGCTCCCCGCCGTGCAGGCCCTCGGCGACCGGCTGCCCGAGCTGCCCGAGCTGCCCGTCCCGCCGGGCGCGCGGTGGCCCGCCTGGACGGACATCCGCTACCGCGAGGAGGGCGGCGTCGGCTTCCTCTCGTTCTCCTTCCCCGGCGGCGCGATGAGCACCACGCAGTGCCGGCGCCTCCTGGACGCCTACCGCCAGGCCTGCGCGCGCCCCACCTCGGTGCTGGTGCTCGGCGGGCAGCGGGACTTCTTCTCCAACGGGATCCACCTGGGCGTCATCGAGGCGGCCGAGGACCCGGCGGCCGAGTCCTGGGCGAACATCAACGCCATCGACGACCTGGTCGAGGCGGTCCTGACGACCACGGACCGGCTGGTGGTGGCCGCACTCGCGGGCAACGCGGCGGCGGGCGGCGCGATGCTGGCCCTGGCCGCCGACGAGGTGTGGTGCCGATCCGGCTGCGTACTGAACCCGCACTACCGGCTGATGGGCCTCACCGGCTCGGAGTACTGGACGTACACGCTGCCCCGCCGGGTGGGCGCCGCCGCGGCCGACCGCATCGTGCGCGAGGCGCTGCCGATGAGCGCCGCCGGCGCCCTCGGCCTCGGGCTCGTCGACCGGGTGATCGAGTGCGCGCCGCAGGACTTCGCCGCGGAGGCCGGCCGGCTGGCGGCGCGGCTGGCGTCGCTGCCGGGGACACGGGCACGGATCGCGGCGAAGAAGGAGGCACTGGAGCGCCAGGAGAGCACCGAGCCCCTGTCCGCCTTCCGGGAACGGGAGCTGGCCGCGATGCACCGCGTCTTCCACGACCCGTACGCCCCCTACCACGCCTTGAGACGCGCCTTCGTCCGCAAGGAGAAGCCGTCGTGCACACCCCCGCACCTGGCCCAGGCCACCGGCCCCCGCACCGCGGGGGATCCGGTCCGGGCCGAGGCCCCGGCCGAGGAGCACACCCCGTAAGCCGGCCCCACCGGAAGGACCGCCATGAGCGTGACCGCGTTCGCCCCGCAGACCGAGGCCCGCTTCGCCCTCGCCCGGAAGGTGGCGGACGCCGTCCTCTTCGAGGGCTGCCCGCTCCACCCGTACCGGACCTCCGCCCCCCGCACCCGGCTGCGAAGGCAGTGCGGGGTGCTCGTACCGCCCGCCTGGGGCGCGGGCAGCGAGGAGTACGACTTCCAGCACACCGAATGCCTGATGGAACCGGGGCCCGGCGCCACCCTCGCGGTGGAGCTGCGCTTCCTGCGCGCCCGGCGGCGCACGGTGCAACGGGCGTTCCCCGACGGTGAGTTCGAGACGGTGCCCGAACTCCGGCTGGGCGAAAGGCTCCTGGTGTCCTGCGACGAGGGCACCGAGGAGCGCGTCGACGCGGTCGTCACCGTCGACGAGCTCACCGACGGTGACGGGGTCATCGTCGCCTTCGGCCGCCGTGCGGGGGAGGAGCATGAGCAGATCCTCGACGAGGACGGCCGGGTCGTCGGCCGTACGGTCCGCCGGGGCGAGGAGATCCGCGGTCTGCTGCGGCTGTCGGCACACCGGCTCGAGGGGCCCTGCCCGGTCCTGCGACTCACCGCCGTGGTCGAGAACACCAGCGTCTGGGCGCCCGAGGCCGGGGAGAGTGCCGACCGGGGCGCGGCACTGCCGCACTCCCTGGTCTCCACCCATCTGCTGATGGGGCTGAGCGCCGGCTCCTTCCTGTCGATGAGCGATCCCCCCGAGTGGGCCCGGGCCGCGATCGCGTCCTGCCGCAATCTGCACACCTGGCCCGTCCTCTCCGGCGAACCGGGCCGCGCCGACGTGATGCTGTCCTCACCGGTCATCCTGGAGGACCACCCGAGGATCGACGCGCAGGACGGGGCGCCTGCGGACACACCGTGGCGGGACCCGGCGGGCGAGCCCGGCGGCGAACCGGAGGGCGGACGGATCGTGGTGAACGGGCGGCCGGTGGGACCCGGGAGCCGGGTGCGGCTCGACCCGGGGCTGCGGCGCACCGACGCCCAGGACGTGTTCCTTCGGGGCCGCCCCGCGACCGTCGAGGCCGTGCGGCACGACGTGGACGGCTCGGTCCACCTGGCGGTGACCGTGGACGACGACCCGGGCGCCGACGTCCGCCGCGAGCGGGGAACCTTCCACTACTTCCGCCCCGACGAGGTCACCCCGCTGGAGGACCACGTATGAGCGGCACCGTCCTCGTCGCCGGCATCGGGAACGTCTTCCTCGGGGACGACGGCTTCGGCGTGGAGACCGCCCGCGCGCTCACCCGGTGCGAACTGCCCGCGCACGTCGAGGTCGTGGACATCGGGGTGCGCGGAGTGCACCTCGCCTACCAGCTCCTCGACGGCTACGACACCCTGATCCTGGTGGACGCCACCGCGCGCGGTGAGGCCCCCGGCACCCTGTACGTCATCGAGCACGACGACACGGGCGCCGACGATCTCGAAGTGGCCACGATCGACGGCCACCGGATGACCCCCGACGCCGTACTCGCCCTGCTGAGCACCCTGTGCGCCGGAACCGGAGCCGAACCGCCGCGCCGCACGCTCGTGGTCGGCTGCGAACCGGCCTCGGTGGAGGAGCGGGTAGGACTCAGTCCGCCCGTGTCCGCCGCGGTCCCCGAGGCCGTCCGGCTGATCGAGGAGATGCTGTGCGGCGAACGGCGTACGCCGCCGGACGGCGACGGCGTGCCGGTCCACGGGCCCGGGGTGCCTCACCTCTAATGGTTCCCGGCGGGCCGCGCAAGCGGTCCCCGTCCCCACGGGGCGGGGACCCGGCCTTCGCCGGGACGGAGACCCATGCACGAGATGTCCATCGCGCTGGCGGTGATCGGCCAGGTGGAAGAGGCGGCCGAGCGGGCCGGTGACGTCACGGCGGTGCGTTCGGTACGGCTCCAGGTGGGCGAACTCGCCGGTGTCGTACCCGACGCCCTGTCCTTCTGCTTCGAACTGGCCTGCGCCGGGACCCTGCTCGAGGGCGCCGAACTCGTCACCGACGAGGTCCCGGGGCGGGCCCGCTGCGAGCCGTGCGCGCACGAATGGGCCGTCGGCATGCCGCCCCTGCTGAGCTGCCCGCGGTGCGACGGCGCCGCCATCGACCTGCTGTCGGGCCGCGAACTGCAGATCGTCAGCGTGCACTGGGAGGACGCCCGGACGCACGCACCCACCCGCGAAACCGTCCCCGAGGAGCGCTGAACCATGTGCCGAGTGGTCGACCTGCAGCAGGCCGTACTCGCCAAGAACGACCAGGCCGCGCACACCCTGCGCGCGGAGCTCGCGGCCCGCGGCACCACCGTCGTCAACCTGCTGTCCAGCCCGGGCAGCGGCAAGACCGCCCTCCTCGAACGCGAACTCGTGCTGGCCCGGGAGCGGTCGGTGCCGGTCGCGGCGCTCACCGCCGACCTCGCCACCGAGAACGACGCGACACGGCTGGCGCGTTCGGGCGTGCCGGTCAAGCAGGTCCTCACCGACGGGCTGTGCCATCTCGAGGCCGACACGCTCGCCCGCCACCTCCAGGGATGGCTGCCGGAGGGGACCCGGCTGCTGTTCGTGGAGAACGTCGGCAACCTCGTCTGCCCGGCCTCCTACGACCTGGGGGAGACCCTGCGCGTCGTCCTCGCCTCCGTGACCGAGGGCGAGGACAAGCCGCTGAAGTACCCCACCGCCTTCGGCCTCGCCCACCTGGTGGTGGTCACCAAGACCGACATCGCCGAGGCCGTCGCCTTCGACCTGGCGGCGTTCCGCGCGAACGTCGAGCAGGTCAACCCCGGTGTGGAGGTGCTGCTCACCTCCGCCCGCCGGGACCTGGGGCCCGGCGCCCTGCTCGACCGGGCGCTGGCCGCCGCGGACGGCGCCCCCCTGCACACACCCGTCATGGCCCGGCCGGCCCACGGCCACACCCATGACCACGCGGACCGCGCCGGCGCCCTGGCGCAGTCCCGCTCGTGAGCGCTCCGCCCCCGACGGCCGTCGCCGTCCAGGCGCCGCTGCGCCGCAGGGTCACCGTACGGGGCGTGGTGCAGGGCGTGGGCTTCCGGCCGTACGTCCATGCCCTCGCCACCTCCATCGGGCTGTCGGGGCATGTGACGAACACCCCGGAGGGTGTCGTCGCGGAGGTCGAGGGGGCGCCCGCTGCCGTCGGCCGGTTCTGCGACCGCATCGCCGAGGACGCCCCACCGCTGGCCCGCGTCGAGCGCGTCGACCACCAGGACGTGCCCGCCGCCGGCGACACCGCGTTCACCATCCTCGCCTCCCGCACGGACGGCCCCGCGGGCACCCTGATCCCGCCCGACACCGCCACCTGCGCCGCGTGCCTGCGGGAGCTCGCGGACCCCGACGACCGGCGCCACCGCCACCCCTTCATCACCTGCACGCACTGCGGCCCCCGGTTCACGATCGTCACCGGCCTGCCCTACGACCGGGCGAAGACGACCATGGACGGCTTCCCGATGTGCCCCGACTGCGCCCGTGAGTACGCCGATCCCGCCGACCGCCGCTTCCACGCGCAGCCGGTCGCCTGCCCCGCCTGCGGGCCACGCCTGCGGCTGCTCGTCCGCCCCCGGGACGGCGACGGCCCGCCGCGACCGGTCACGGACACCGACCCGGTCGCCGGGGCGCGCCGGCTGCTGGCGTCCGGCGCGATCCTCGCCGTCAAGGGCCTGGGCGGCTACCACCTGGCCTGCGACGCCACCGACCCCGCCGCCGTCGCCCGGCTGCGCGGCCGCAAGGCCCGCGGGGACAAACCGTTCGCCCTGATGGCCCGGGACACGGACGACATCGCGCACCTGGTGCGGCTCACCGACGAGGAGCGGAGCCTGCTCACCGGCACCGTCCGCCCCATCGTGCTGCTGCGCCGCGTGACGCCCGCGCGCGGAGCCCACCAGCCCGCCGACGCCGTCGCACCCGGCAGCCCCGACCTCGGCGTCATGCTGCCGTACACCCCCGTGCACCATCTGATGCTCGGCCTGCCCGGCGACGCCGACGGCCCGCGACTGCTCGTCATGACGAGCGGCAACGTCTCCGGCGAGCCGATCGTCACCGACGACGAGGAGGCGCTGGAACGGCTGGCGCACCTGGCCGACGCCTGGCTCACTCACGACCGGCCCATCCATGTGCCGTGCGACGACTCCGTGGTGCGGCTGTGCGACGGCAGGCCGCTGATCGTGCGCCGCGCCCGCGGCTACGCCCCCCTGCCGCTGACCCTTCCGGTGCCCGTGCGCCCGGCCCTCGCCGTCGGCGGCGACCTGAAGAACGTCTGCTGCCTCGGCGAGGGCCGCCGGGCCTGGCTGTCCGCCCACATCGGCGACATGGACGACCTCGCCACCCAGCAGGCCTTCGAACGCGCCGTCGCCCAACTGGAGTCGATCACCCCCGTCCGGCCCCGGCTGCTCGCCGCCGACCGGCATCCCGCCTATCGCTCCGCCCGGTGGGCCGCCCACAACGCGGCGGGCCGCCCCGTCGTCCGCGTCCAGCACCACCACGCCCACATCGCCGCCGCCATGGCCGAACACGGACTCGACGGCAGCAGGCCGGTGCTCGGCGTGGCCTTCGACGGCACCGGCTACGGCGACGACGGGGCCGTATGGGGCGGGGAGTTCCTGCTCGCGGACTACGACGGTTTCACCCGCCTCGGCCATCTCGCCTATGTGCCGCTGCCCGGCGGCGACGCCGCGGTGCACCGGCCGTACCGCGTGGCGCTCGCGCATCTGCGCGCCGCCGGCCTCGACTGGTCCGCGGAGCTGCCCTGCGTGGCCGCCTGCCCGCCCGACGAACGCCGAGTGCTGGCACGGCAGTTGGAGCGGAACCTCAACTGCGTTGCCACGTCCAGCATGGGCCGGCTGTTCGACGCGGTGTCGTCGCTCACCGGCGTCTGCCACCGGGCGGGATACGAGGCCCAGGCCGCGGTCGAGCTGGAGGCCGCCGCGCTGCGGGCACCGGCCGGGGACACCTCCGCGTACGCGTTCGCCCTACGGGAGCCGGAGACGGACAGCGGCGCGGAGAGGATCGACGGCCCGGAGGGGGTCGGCCCGCTGCGGGCCGATCCGGCGCCCGTCCTCGCCGCGATCGTCGACGACCTGCGCGCGGGCGTGGGACCGGAGCTGATCGCGGCCCGTTTCCACCGGGCCGTCGCCCATCTCGTGCACCGCCTGTGCGCGCTCGGGCGGGAGCGGCACCAAGTGGACACGGTCGCCCTGACGGGCGGCGTGTTCCTCAACTCACCGCTCTCCTCGGCCTGCGCGCGTGCCCTCGGCGCGGACGGCTTCACGGTGCTGCGCCACCACCTGGTCCCGCCGGGCGACGGCGGCCTGGCCCTCGGCCAACTCGTCGTCGCGGCACGCGCCGGGGCGGCCCCCGACTGACCGACCGTCCCGGCAGCGCCGGGCGACGCACCACCCACAGCGAGGAGAGGCCCATGTGCCTGGCGGTACCCGGCAGAGTGCTGGACATCGAGGAACGTGACGGCACCCGGATGGCCAACGTCGACTTCGGCGGGGTGGTCAAGGAGGTGTGCCTGGAGTACCTGCCCGACCTCCAGGTCGGCGAGTACGCCATCGTCCACGTCGGCTTCGCCCTGCAGCGCCTGGACGAGGAGTCGGCGCGGCAGACGCTCGAGCTGTTCGCCGAACTCGGCACGTTGCAGGAGGAGTTCGGCGACCCCTGGGAAATGGCCGCGGAGGCGGGCGGGGTGCTGCCGCCCGCACGCGAGGAGGCGCGGAAGCAGTGAAGTACATCGACGAGTTCCAGGACCCGGATCTGGCACGCCGGCTCCTCGACGAGATCCACGCCACGGTGACCAGGCCCTGGGCGCTGATGGAGGTCTGCGGAGGACAGACGCACAGCATCATCCGCCACGGCATCGACCAACTGCTGCCCGACCAGGTCGAACTGATCCACGGGCCCGGCTGCCCCGTGTGCGTGACCCCGCTCGAGGTCATCGACAAGGCCCTGGAGATCGCCTCCCGACCCGAGGTGATCTTCTGCTCCTTCGGTGACATGCTCCGCGTGCCCGGGACCGGACGGGATCTGTTCCAGGTACGGGGAGAGGGTGGAGACGTACGGGTCGTCTACTCCCCGCTCGACGCCCTCAGGATCGCCCAGCAGAACCCCGGCCGGCAGGTGGTGTTCTTCGGCATCGGCTTCGAGACGACCGCGCCCCCCAACGCGATGACGGTGTATCAGGCGCGCAAGCTCGGCATCCGGAACTTCAGCATGCTGGTCTCCCATGTGCGCGTGCCGCCCGCCATCGAGGCGATCAGGCGGTCCCCGCAGTGCCGGGTGCAGGGGTTCCTGGCCGCGGGGCACGTGTGCAGCGTGATGGGGATCGACGAGTACCCGGAGCTGGCCGAGCGCCACCGGGTCCCGATCGTGGTGACCGGGTTCGAACCCCTCGACATCCTGGAGGGCGTGCGCCGGACCGTGGCCCAGCTGGAGCGAGGCGAGCACACCGTCGACAACGCCTACGCGCGCGCGGTGCGCCCCGAGGGCAACCCGGCCGCCAAGGCCATGCTGGAGGACGTCTTCGAGGTCACCGACCGCGCCTGGCGCGGCATCGGTGTGATCCCGGACAGCGGCTGGCGGCTGTCCGCCGAGTACCGCGACTACGACGCCGAGCACCGCTTCTCGGTCGAGGGCATCCGGACCGAGGAGCCGGCCGCGTGCCGCAGCGGCGAGGTCCTGCAGGGCCTGCTCAAGCCGCACGAGTGCGAGGCGTTCGGCACCGTGTGCACCCCGCGCAGCCCGCTCGGCGCCACGATGGTCTCGAGCGAGGGCGCCTGCGCCGCGTACTACCTCTACCGGCGCCTGGACACCACCCCTGCGGCCCGGGAGGCGACCTCCGTTGTCTGACGCCATCGACCTGACCGCGCCCCTGCCGGACCCCGCGGCCTGGACCTGTCCGGCCCCGCTGCGCGACCAGTCCCGCATCGTGATGGGCCACGGCGGGGGCGGGGCGCTGTCCGCGGAACTGGTGCAGGACGTGTTCGCGCCCGCGTTCGGGGGCGAGGTGCTGCACCGGCTCGGCGACGCCGCCGCGCTGTCGCTCGGCGGTCTGCGCCTGGCCTTCTCCACCGACTCCTTCGTGGTGCGGCCGCTGTTCTTCCCCGGCGGCAGCATCGGCGACCTCGCCGTCAACGGCACCGTCAACGACCTCGCCGTCAGCGGGGCCCGGGCGGCCTACCTCTCCTGCGGGTTCATCCTGGAGGAGGGCGTCGAGATCGACACGGTCACCCGGGTCGCCGACGCGCTGGGCGCGGCCGCGCGGGCGGCCGGGGTCGATGTGGTGACGGGCGACACCAAGGTGGTGGAGGCCGGCCACGGCGACGGCATCTACATCAACACGGCCGGGATCGGGCTCATCCCGGCGGGTGTCGACCTGCGGCCGCAGCGGGTCGTCCCCGGTGACGTCGTGATCGTCAGCGGTGCGATCGGCGTGCACGGTGTGGCGATCATGAGTGTGCGGGAGGGGCTGGAGTTCGGCGTGGAGATCGTGAGTGACTGCGCGCCGCTCGGCGGACTGGTGGACGCCATGCTCGCCGTCACCCGGGACCTGCACATGCTGCGGGACCCCACGCGGGGCGGGCTGGCGGCCGCTCTGAACGAGATCGCCGCCGCCGCGGGCGCCGGGGTCGTCATCGAGGAGCGCAAGGTCCCCGTCCCGCCCGCCGTCGCCAACGCCTGTGCCGTGCTGGGCCTGGACCCCATGTACGTGGCCAACGAGGGCAAGCTGGTGGCGTTCGTGCCCCGCCAGCACGCCGACGCGGTGGTGGACGCGATGCGGGCGCATCCGCGCGGTGCCGAGGCCGCGATCATCGGCGAGGTGGTCCGGGACCATCCCGGCATGGTGGTGGCCCGTACCGGGCTGGGGGGCACGCGGGTGGTGGACATGCCGCTCGGGGAGCAACTGCCCCGGATCTGCTGACCGGAGGGTACCGAGGCGCCGCTGCGCCGGCTCGTCGAGTCTGGCGGACATGACAGCCGCGCTGCCGCGCACGGGGGAGCCGGTTCCCGCGGGTGGAACTCGCCGTTCAGCCACCCCGGTTGAGGCTGCGGTTGCGTCAGGCGCCGCCGCTCGTGCCGGATGTGCGGGTGTGGGCGGTGGGCCAGCCCGACCCGCGGACGTGCCCCGCCGCAAGGGCCCGGACCTGGACCGGCTGGCCCGGGTCCGCAACCGGGCCTCGCTGCGCGGCGCCGAGGAGGCCGTGCTGATCACCCCGTCCGGGGTGGTGCTGGAGGTCGCCCGCTCCAGCGTGGTGTGGTGGGGGGAGGACACCGTGTGCCTGCCCTCACCGCACCCGCCCGTCCTCGCCGGGGTGACCGTCGCCCTCATCCAGGAAGGCGCCGCCCGGATCAGCGCCGCGATCTGCGCCTCGTCGAAGGCCTCCGCCGCTTCGGCATGGACCCCGTCCGGGACGTGCCCGTCGTGCACCGGGGTCACCGCCTCGGTCAACGCCAGTGCGGCACGCTCCCGCTCGGTGAAGAACGGCGTCTCCCGCCAGGCGTTGAGCGCGTAGATCCGCTGCTCGCTCTGACCCTGGGCGCGGGCGTCCTTGGTGTGCATGTCGAGACAGGACGCACACCCGTTGATCTGCGAGGCCCCGAATGCGGATCAGTTCCAGGATTTCCGGCTCGACCTTGGCGTCCAGCGCCGCGGAAACTGCGGCCTGGTGCAGCACGCCCATGGCACCCGACACCTCGGGAGTAACGCGCTTGAGGGAGGCTCGGGAAGGAGATTCGCTTTTGACCATGGGGCGACTTTGTCCCTGAAATGAGGACCGGCCGGCGGGACACCGGGAATTCCTTTCACGCCGATCCCCTGTACACCTCCTTCACGTTCGGGCGCGGCGCGGGGCGATGGCGGGCGGCCGGGCCGAGCGCGAAGGCGTGCAGCAGGTTCTCCGTCGTCCGGGTGACGAAGGCGCGGGTGCGGGCGTCCATGCCGTGGTCGTGGCCCCCGTCCGGGGTGCCGGCCATCAGGGCCTCCACCCAGCGCATCGTGCCGGTGGCGAAGACCCCCGCCCCGCTCGGCACCGTGTAGTACGCCGAGTCGCTGGTGCTGCGCCGGCCGTTGCACACCAGCGGCGAATGGGCCGTGATCTCCAAGGGCTCCGGGACGGGGGCGTCCGGGGTGACCCGGTCGTACTCCACACCGACCAGATGGCCGAAGCCGTCTCCGGGGCGTACACCCGTCCCCTCGTAAAGCCAGTGGTCCGCCGCGTGCACGACGTACCGCGCGTCCGTCGGATACCCCTCGTACAGCACGCCCGTCATCGACGACTCCGGGTCGGCCCCCGGGGCCTGACGGAAGTCCGTCGTCACCAGCCTGGGGTGGGTGCTGTAGCAGGGGTCGGCGCGGAAGGAGGACTTGTAGCAGACCACCGTACGGTCGGGCCTCGCCTCGCCCTGCTCCAGCCGGACCCGGCGGAAGCAGGTGTTGGCGCCGAGGAAGGCCACGTTGGTGCCCGCGTCGCGAGCCTCGGTGACGTGCCGGCGCTGCTCCGGGGTCCAGTACTCGTCGTGACCGAGGCAGATGACGGCCCTCGCCCCGCGCAGCACGCCCGGGTCGCGGTGGACGTCCATCCCGGTGGTGTAGGCGAGGGGAACGCCGAGCCGTTCGGCCAGCACCACCGCCGCCCGCTCGTACACCAGGAACTTCTCCGCGCCGCTGGAGTCGTAGGGCCGGTCGAAGCTGACGGCGAGGGACCGGGCGGCATACGCACCGGAGGGACCCTCGTAGAGGCTGTAACCGCCCCACCGGTTGTACGCCTGCCAGGTCGCCGGGGCGTGCATCAGCACCGTACGGCCCGCGCCCCGCGTGGAGCGCACGATCAGCGGGACGTACCGCCGGTGGCCGCCCTCCGCGTCCAGCCGCAGCAGATACGCGCCCTCCGGCCAGCCCGCCGTGCTGAAGGCGAGCGTGCGCTTCCAGTCGGTGCGAATGGTGCGGGTGCCGGACGTCAGTTGCGGCTCCGCCTGGACGCGGCCCCTTACGCGCCCGGAGGACCAGACCAGCCGGGCCTCGGCCCCGCCGTACCACCCCACGCGGAAGGCCGAGACACGGAAGGAGGAGGCGGTCGTCGACACGTACAGACCGCACTCCTCGCCCGGGGTCACGCTCACCCGGTCCGCATACCCGACGACGGCCGCCGCGGGACCTTGGGAGCGGATACGCCAATCGGGCGTCCCGGCGCGGTCCCGCTCCGCCTCGGGGCGGTGCGAAGCGGCCGCCGACGGATGGTCGTGTGCGGAAGGGGCCGGGTCGCAGGCGGCGGCCGCCGCGACGAGCCCGGCGCCCGCGCACGCTTCCAGGAAGGTCCTGCGCCGCAGCCCCGGTATGTGCTCCGTCCCGTGCCGCGGCACCTCTCGCTGGTCAGGGCCCACATCGCCTCCCGTCATCGCCTCCCGTGCGTCCGGCTCGGGTGTCCACCGCTCCCTCCGCGAGTCAGCGTGGCACAGCACGCGGGGGCCCGCGCCTCAAGGAGGCGCCGGGCGCAGCGCCTGCAGCACCGCCCATGCGACGGACACGAACGGCACGGCCACCACGGCACCGATCACGCCCGCGACGATGCTGCCCGCGAGGACGGAGACGGCGACGACCAGAGGGTGCAGGCGGACGGCCCAGCTCATCACGAGGGGATGCAGGACGTGCCCCTCGATCTCTCCGATGACGACGATGAGCAGCACCACGGCCGCCGCCGTGATCGGACCGCGCCCGGCCAGGGCGACCACGGTGGCCACAGCGAGCGCCACCGGCGAGCCGACCAGCGGCACGAACGTGGCGAAGAACTCCAGCAGGGTGAGCGGCAGCGCGAGCGGCACCCGAAGCAACAGCAGGACGATGCCGACGAGGATGGCGTTGGTTGCGGCCACGATGATGATGCCCCGCGTGTACCCGGCGAAGGTCCGCCAGGCCGCGTGCCCCGCCCGGTCCCACGCCGGTCGGGCACCCCGGGGGAGGAGCTGGTCGCGCACCCAGGACCACAGGCGTTCGCCCGAGTGGATGAAGAAGACGGCGAAGAACAGCGCGAGGGCGAGCCCGGTGACCAGCTCGACGACCCGGCTCAGGCCGCTGAGGGCGCTGCTGAACACGGCTGCCCGGTGGGACGAGAGATACGAGCCGATCTGGTTCTGCAGATGCGAGAGACTCTTGTGACTGAGCCGGAGCGGCGGGCGCTCGAGCCATCGCTCGATCCTGTCGATGCCGCCGCGGAACTCCCCGGTCAGCTTTCCCCACTCGCCCGCCACCGCCTCACCCACGAGGGCGAACAGGGCGAGCAGGAGCAGCAGGCTTCCGACGAGGGAGACCGCGACGGTCAGGGGCCGTGGCAACCAGCGGCCGAGCAGGTCGGCCAGGGGACGCAGCACCGAGGTGATCACCAGTGCGAGGAACCACGAGACGGCGATGAGCTGGAAGCGGCCCAGAATGGTGAAGATGCCGTAGACGACGAGCCCGACGAGGACCAGGCGCCAGGCGTAGGCGGCGGCGACGCGCAGCCAGGGAACGACACGCTCGGACGCGGGCACCCGTTCGGTGGCCCGGGCTCGCGGAGGGAGGCGCACGGACGGGGACGGCCGGCTGCCCCGCACCACACCCACCCTGCGCCGCCCCCGCCCCGTCCCGCCCGCGTCCGCCACCACACCTCCCGCGCGCCGACTGCCGGTCACCTGCTGAAGTCAGTAGGCACCAACCGCACACGGACCGCCACACCACGCGCCCCCATGGCCGACGCCGTGACCCCGCCCCGCGCGCACCGCCGACGGGTCACTCCGAGTGAGCGCAAGAGGCCGCCGTCCGGGCGGAAAGTCAGTATCGTGAGGGCGGGAGAGTCGCCGTTGACCCGCACCCTGTCTGCGCGATCCGGCCGGAGGAATCGATGAGCGGGGAAGCGCGCGGGCGGTCCGAGCAGCACCTGCCCCAGCTGCGGCTTGACGAGCTGCTGGACGAACTGCAGGCCCGCATCGACGCGGCACGCGGCACCCAGGACCGGGTGCGCCGCCTCCTTCAGGCCGTCCTGTCGGTCGGACGCGAACTCGATCTGGCGCAGGTGCTGCGCAGCATCGTCGAGGCGGCCGTGGTGCTCGTCGACGCCGAGTACGGCGCGCTGGGCGTCATCGGCGACGACCTCACGCTCTCCCAGTTCCTCACCGTCGGCGTCAGCGAGGACGCGCGGACCGGGATCGGGGCGCTGCCCAGCGGGCACGGCATCCTCGGCGAGCTGATCCGCCATCCGGAGCCGCTGCGCCTGTCACAGCTCTCCGACCACCCGGCCTCCTACGGCTTCCCGGCCCACCACCCGCCGATGCACTCCTTCCTCGGCGTGCCGATCAGGGTCCGCGACCAGGTGTTCGGCAACCTCTACCTCACCGAGAAGCGCGGTGCCGAGGAGTTCGACGCCGAGGACGAGGCCGTGCTCTCCGCCCTGGCGGTGGCGGCCGGCGTCGCCATCGAGAACGCCCGGCTGTACGAGGAGACACGGCTGCGTGAGCGCTGGGTGAGGGCCAGCTCCCAGGTCACGAGCGCCCTGTTGTCGGGTGCCCCGAGCGCGGACGTGCTGGAGCTGATCGTCGAGCAGGCGCGCCGGATCGCCTCCGCAGAGGTCGGCATGATCGCCGAACGGGTGCCCGGGGAGGACGTGCTGCGCCCGCTGCTCGCGGTCGGTCTCGAGGCCGACAGGCGCCGCGGCCTCGTGATGTCCCGGCAGGACGGTTTCGTGGAGGCCGCGCTGAGCACCGCCGAACCGGTGGTCAGTCCCGACATCCGGCACGACCCCCGGATCGACCCGGACTCGGCGCTGTGGGCCGGACTCGGACCCGTGGTCGGCGTACCGCTGGTGGCGAGCGGCAAGTCCATCGGCGTCCTGGTGCTGGGGCGCACCGCGGGGCGCACCCCGTTCACGGACACCGACGCCGGCCCCCTGCTCGGCTTCGCGGGGCAGGCGGCGCTGGCGCTGGAGCTGGCCGAGCGGCGCCGGGACGCCGAGCAGATCACGCTGCTCAAGGACCACGACCGGATCGCCCGCGATCTGCACGACCTCGCCATCCAACGGCTGTTCGCGGCCGGCATGACCCTGCAGAGCACCCAGCGCTTCGTCGACCACCCCGAGGCCGCCGAACGGCTCTCGCGGACCGTCGACGACCTCGACGAGACCATCAAGATCATCCGGTCCACCATCTTCGGGCTGCGCGCACACGGCGACCGGCGGCGGGAGGAGTCCGGGCTGCGCAGACGGGTGTCGGAGGCGGTGACGGCGTCGGCCGACTCGCTGGGTTTCACGCCCGCGCTGCGCATCGAGGGCCTGGTGGAAACGGACGTCCCGGGTGACGTCGCCGACGATGTGACCGCCGTGCTCGGGGAGGCCCTGAGCAACGCGGCCCGGCACTCCGGGGCACGGTCGGTGGACGTCCATCTGCGGCTCTGCGGGCGCGAGCTGACCCTCACGGTGGCCGACGACGGCTGCGGCGTGCCGGCCGGTGCCGTCCGCAGCGGCCTGCGGAACCTCGAGGAACGGGCCGTCGCCCTCGGCGGCACGCTCGGCGTGGGGGAACGCCCGCAGGGCGGCGGGACACGGCTGGTGTGGCGTGTTCCTGTGCGGCCGGCGGGCGAGTGATGATGCGGCTCGGCGGGGACTGACGGTGCGGCTTGCGGGCGAGTGGTGGTGCGGCCGGCGGGCGAGTGGTGGTGCGGTCGGCGGGGACTGACGGTGCGGCTCGCGGGCGAGTGGTGGTGCGGTCGGCGGGCGAGTGACGATGCGGTCGGCGGGTGACTGACGGTGCGGCGTTCCGAAGTGCCTACGGCACGGCTCAGCGGGCGCTGCGTTCCGCCGACTCGGACGGTTCCAGATGGGTGGCGAGGACGGCCGCCTGGACGCGGCGCTGCACGCCCAGCTTGGCCAGCAGCCGCGAGATGTGGTTCTTGACCGTCTTCTCCGACAGATAGAGCCTCTTGCCGATCTCCCGGTTGGTCAGCCCGTCCCCGATCAGCGCGAGGATGTCACGCTCGCGCGGGGACAGACTCGCGAGTTCGGGCGACAGGGTCGGCTGCTCGGCGGGGTCGGCGCGCAGCGAGTGCATCAGCCGCGCGGTCGTCGCCGGGTCGAGCATCGACTGGCCGGAGGCGACGGTGCGGACCGCGGACACCAGGTCGGAGCCCCTGATCTGCTTCAGGACGTACCCCGAGGCGCCCGCCATGATCGCGTCGAGCAGCGCGTCCTCGTCGTCGAACGAGGTCAGCATCAGACAGGCCAGCTCCGGCATGTGGCTGCGCAGCTCACGGCAGACGGTGATGCCGTCGCCGTCCGGCAGGCGCACATCGAGGACGGCCACATCCGGCCGCACCGCCGGACCACGGGTGAGCGCGTGTTCGACGGTGTCGGCGTCCCCGACCACCGAGATGTCGGGTTCGGCGTCCAGCAGGTCGGCCAGGCCGCGCCGTACGACCTCGTGGTCGTCCAGCAGGAACACCCGGATCGGGTCCTGCTCGCTGAAGGTGCGCGCCTCGGCCATGACGACTCCTCGTTCCCCTGTCGAACCTCTGCCGAAGGACGGACCGTGGGCCGCCCACTGTCGACGATCATCACGCGCCCCGCCCGCACGCACTAGGGCCGACCGGCCCCACTCGCCGCCGTGCGCCCTTTTCGGCCCTGTCGCCGCGGGCCGACAGCCCCGCCGACGAGCCACCCCAGGAGGAGCCGTCCCGGTCACCTCGCCTGGCCCTCGTCAGCCGAAGGTGCCGCTGCCGTAGGGGGCGTACAGGTCCAGCAGCCGGGTGCGTTCCGAGCCGAGGCGGTAGGACAGGATGCCGCCCATCCACTGGGCGACCGCGAAGCCGAGCACCGGATCGTCCTGGCACATCGAGCGGACCGCTGCGGCGTCGAACTCGTACGCCCGCACCGGCGTCGTCGTCTTGGCGCCCAGGTGCCAGGCGTGCGGGCCGAACAGCCAGGACCAGCCGAGGAGTTCGTCGTGCCCCAGGGTCTCGATGACCGCGGCGCGGCGGCCGGGCACGTGCAGATCGAGGTCGACGGTGCCGGAGCGGATGATCCAGAACCGGTCGGCGCGTCCGCCCTCCTCGCACAGGCGCGTTCCCTGGGGGAAGGTCACCTCACGGGCGGTGCGCATCAGGTGCTCGCGGTGCGCGAGGGGCAGCGCACGCAGCATGCTGGTCGTGGGGGGAGCGTTCATCACGGCCTCCAGGGGGCGGCGTGGCAACCCGACGCTCCCAGCGTGACCCCGCCTCCCCGCCCCTGGCCATGGGCCACCCGGCCCCGGGCCGGGACGTCCGGCACCGCGCCGGCGACCCCGGCCACCTGGGGTCATGCGCCCTGGCCGGGGCCCCGGAAGGTGACTGGCCGGGCGTGGGGGCGTTGGGCCGTTCGGGCCCCCTGATGGGTCCCTGCGGCCCCTGCGCGCGACGCCGTTCCCGCGCCAGGCTCGACGCAGGGACAGCAGAGCCCGGACAGGAGGTGCGCCCATGGTCCGGCCGGTTACCGCGGGAGTCGACGCGTCCGGCGAGAGCCTCGCGGCCGCCCACTGGGCAGCCCGGGAGGCGCTGCGCCGGGGTGCGCCGCTCCACGTCGTCCACGCCTGGAGGCGGCAGCCGCTCCCGGCGCCGTCCGGCGGGTGCGGGGACGACCGGCGCGCGGTCGGGGAGCAGATCCTGGAGCGGGCCGTGCGCAGCGTTCGCGCCGCACATCAGGGGCTGGAGGTGGAGGCTCTTCTGTCGGCCGAGTCCCCGGTGACCGCGTTGCTCGCCGCGGCCGAGGATTCGGAGATGCTGGTGCTCGGATCCCGTGGTCTGGGCCGCGTCGCCGGGTTCGTGATCGGCTGGGTGTCCCAGCGTGTCGTCGCCAGGGCATCGCGCCCCGTGGTGCTCGTACGCGCCGGTGAGACCTCCGTCGACGAGCACCTGCCGGTCCTGGACGGCGTCTCGCCCGAGGAGATCCCCGAGACCCCCTACCGCGACGTCGTGCTCGGGCTGGACCCGCGGGACCCGCTCGACGAGCCGATCGGGTTCGCCTTCGACTCGGCCCGCCGCCGCGGCACCGCGCTGCACGTGGTCCACGCCGTCGGCGACGTCCATGCGCACGCGGCCGGCGGACCCGAGGTGCTGGCCGAACAGGAACACCTCGTGAACGCCGCGCTGCGGCCCTGGCGCGAGAAGTTTCCCGGGGTCCCGGTGTCCGAGACCGTCTCCACGGGCCGCCCGGCCCCGCAGCTGGTGCGGGCCTCCACCCGCGCCTGTCTCGTCGTCGTGGGGCGCCGGACGCGGGACGGCCTGTTCGGCCCGCACATCGGCTCCGTCGCGCACGCCGTTCTCCACCATGTGGCCTGTCCGGTCGCCGTCGTCCCGCATGCCTGACACCGGGCTCGGGACGGCGGTCCGGCCCCGCTGCACCATGCCGCCTGTCCGGTCGCCGTCTTCCCCTCGACGGACGGGACCGGCGGCGTTCGTATCCCCGCACAACGGGTACCCCAGCCCGCCGCGCCCGATGAACACCCCGACGACGTGTGGAGTCTCAGATGCCCGACGCCGAGCACCCCGGCACCGTACTGACCGACGAGGAACTGCACACCCTCGACGCCCACTGGCGGGCCGCCAACTACCTGGCCGCCGGTCAGATCTACCTGATGTCCAACCCGCTGCTGACCGAGCCACTCAGGCCCGAGCACATCAAACCCCGCCTCCTCGGCCACTGGGGCACCTCCCCCGGGCTCAACCTGGTGTACACCCACCTCAACCGCGTCATCAGGGCGCGCGACCTGAACGCCCTGTGCATCTGGGGACCCGGGCACGGCGGACCGTCCGTGTTCGCGGGCTCCTGGCTGGACGGCAGCTACAGCGAGACCTACCCGGACGTGACACGGGACGCGGAAGGGATGGCGAAGCTGTTCAAGCAGTTCTCCTTCCCGGGCGGCGTACCCAGCCATGTCGCACCGGACGTGCCGGGCTCCATCCACGAGGGCGGCGAACTCGGCTACTCGCTCGCCCACGCCTACGGAGCCGCCTTCGACAACCCGGACCTCGTGGTCGCCTGCGTGATCGGTGACGGCGAGGCGGAGACCGGTCCGCTTGCCGCCTCCTGGCACTCCAACAAGTTCCTCGACCCCGTCCACGACGGCGCGGTCCTGCCGATCCTCCACCTCAACGGCTACAAGATCGCGAACCCGACCGTCCTGGCCCGGCTCCCCGAGCCCGAACTCGACGAACTGCTGCGGGGATACGGCCACGAGCCGATCCACGTCACCAGCGACGACCCCCTCCAGGTGCACCGCGCCATGGCGGAGGCCTTCGACGCCGCCCTGGACCGCATCGCCGAGCTGCAGCGCACGGCACGCGAGGACGAGGCGGCCGAGCGGCCGCACTGGCCGGTGATCGTGCTGCGCACACCCAAGGGCTGGACCGGGCCCGCCGAGGTGGACGGCGAGCCGGTCGCCGGGACCTGGCGCTCCCACCAGGTGCCGCTGGCGGGCGTCCGCGAGAACCCCGAGCACCTGCGCCAGTTGGAGGCCTGGCTGAAGTCCTACCGGCCCGAGGAACTCTTCGACGCCGGCGGCCGCCCGCGCGCCGACGTGCTCGCCTGCGTGCCCTCCGGTGCCCGCAGGCTCGGCGCCACCCCGCACGCCAACGGCGGGCTGCTCGTCCGGGGCCTGCCCATCCCGTCCCTGGACGACTTCGCGGTACCCGTCGAGAAGCCGGGCTCGGCCCTGCACGAACCCACCCGCGTCCTCGGCGGCCTGCTGCGACAGATCATGAAGGACACCGCGGAACGGCGGGACTTCCGACTGGTCGGCCCGGACGAGACCGCCTCCAACCGGCTGCAGGCCGTCCTCGACGCCAGCGGCAAGGCCTGGCAGGCCCAGGTGCTCCAGGTCGACGAACACCTCGACCGGCACGGCCGTGTGATGGAGATCCTCTCCGAACACCTCTGCCAGGGCTGGCTGGAGGGCTACCTCCTCACCGGCCGCCACGGACTGTTCTCCTGCTACGAGGCGTTCGTCCACATCGTCGACTCGATGGTCAACCAGCACATCAAGTGGCTGAAGACGTCCCGGCGGCTGCCCTGGCGCGCCCCCATCGCCTCCCTCAACTACCTGCTGACCTCGCACGTGTGGCGCCAGGACCACAACGGCTTCTCCCACCAGGACCCCGGCTTCGTCGACCACGTCCTCAACAAGAGCCCGGAGGTGGTCCGGGTCTATCTGCCGCCGGACGCCAACACACTGCTGTCCGTGGCGGACCACGCCCTGCGCAGCCGCGACTACGTCAACGTGATCGTGGCGGGCAAACAGCCGTGCTTCGACTGGCTGTCCCTGGACCAGGCCCGCGCCCACACTGCGCGCGGCGCCGGGATCTGGGACTGGGCGGGCACCGAGAACGGCGGGGAGCCCGACGTGGTCCTCGCCTGCGCCGGGGACGTGCCGACGCAGGAGGTGCTGGCCGCCGCGCAGCTGCTGCGCCGGCATCTGCCCGAGCTCGCGGTCCGGGTGGTCAACGTGGTCGACTTGGCCCGGCTGATGCCGCGCGAGGAACATCCGCACGGCATGACGGACTTCGAGTACGACGGCGTGTTCACCGCCGACAAGCCGGTGATCTTCGCGTACCACGGCTACCCGTGGCTGATCCACCGCCTGGCCTACCGCCGCACCGGCCACCGGAACCTGCACGTGCGCGGCTACAAGGAGGCCGGGACCACGACCACGCCGTTCGACATGGTGGTCCGCAACGACCTCGACCGCTACCGCCTGGTCATGGACGTCATCGACCGCGTCCCCGGCCTCGCGGTGCGGGCCGCCGCCGTGCGCCAGCAGATGGCCGACGTCCGCACCCGCCACGAGGCGTGGATCCGCGATCACGGTACGGACATGCCGGAGGTCGCGGACTGGACGTGGGCGTCCTGACCCACCTGCCCAGGGCCGGTGACCCCGGGACCGGCAGGAGTGACCTCCTAAGCGGCGGGATCTCGCCCGGCTTCGGCGGTGGTCAGCAGAGGCAGGGGCGCGCAGAGGGGTACTCGAAAATCCCGTTCGCTTCCCTTCGTGCGGCCCGCTCGGGCCCGGCCGGTGATCGGGGCCGACCGGCCCAAGCAGAACCCCGCAAGGTGGGACAAGCTGGATGTGATGGGGAAATCCGGCTCGACGCCGGATGTACCGCCGTACCGGCTTCCGGACGGTCCCCGGGCCCCGGCCCGGGGGGAGGAAGGAAGGATCGTCATGAAGGGCTTCGTCTTCCACGGCCCCGGAAAGTCCGCCTGGGAGGAGGTCCCGGACCCGGACATCAAGGAATCCACCGACGCGATCGTGCGCGTCGAGACCACCACCATCTGCGGGACGGATCTGCACATCCTCAAGGGTGACGTGCCCGAGGTGCGCCCCGGCACGGTGCTGGGGCACGAGGCGGTCGGCGAGATCGTGGAGGCCGGACGGGACCTGCACGCCGTACAGCCGGGGGAGCGCGTCCTGGTCTCCTGCATCACCGCCTGCGGCCGGTGCGGCTACTGCTGGGAGCGGACGTACGGCCAGTGCCGCGGCGGCGGAGGCTGGACCCTCGGGCATGTCATCGACGGAACCCAGGCCGAGTACGTCCGGGTGCCCCACGCCGACCTGTCCGTGCACGCCATGCCCGGCGCGGTCGACAGCAAGGACGCCGTGCTGCTCGCGGACATCTTCCCCACCGCCTACGAGGTGGGCGTGCTCAACGGACACGTCCGCCCCGGGGACAGCGTGGTCGTCGTCGGAGCCGGGCCCATCGGGCTCGCGGCGATCGCCACCGCCCGGCTGTTCGCCCCCGAGCGGATCGTCGCCGTGGACCCGGCCGCGATGCGGCTGGACGCCGCCAAGGGGCTCGGCGCCGATGCCCTGGCCGACCCCGTCGATGCCCAGGAGCTGATCGCCGACCTCACCGACGGACTGGGCGCGGACGTGGTCATCGAGGCGGTCGGCGTGCCGGAGAGCTTCGAGCTGTGCACACGCGTGGTGCGGCCCGGCGGGCACATCGCCAACATCGGCGTGCACGGGCGGCCCGTGACCCTGCACCTGGAGGACCTGTGGAGCAGGAACGTCACCATCACCACCGGCCTGGTCGACACCTACTCCACGCCCACGCTGCTGCGGATGGCGGCCGCCGGCCGGCTGCCCACCTCGTCGCTGGTCACGCACACCTTCCCGCTGGACCGGATGGAGGAGGCGTACGACGTCTTCGGCCGGGGCGCCGACACCGGCGCGCTCAAGGTCGTACTGGGCGGGGAGCAGCACGAAGTCGTCGCCGTCCGGGCGACCTGACGGAAGGAAGTGACGCGCCATGCCCACACACGCATCGCCGGACGCGGTGGAGGGTCACCAGGGTCACCACCCACCCGGAAATCTCGGACGCCGGATCGCCCTGCGGCGTGAGGAGCTGGGACTGTCCCGGAAGGAGGCGGCGCACCGGGCCGGCATGGCCTCCAGCTATCTGCAGTACCTGGAGGAGCAGCCCACCGCCGCGCCCGGCGTCAGCACCCTGCTGAGGCTGGCCGGCGCACTGGAGACCACCGTGCTCGAACTCACCGGCGGGGACGTCGACCTGCCGCCCGGCCTGGGACAGGCCGGAGGGCACCCGAAGTTCACCGAACTCAGTATCCGGGAGTGCCGGGACCTGCTGTGCACGCACGGCGTGGGGCGGCTCGCGGTGCCCACGGAGTCGGGGCCGGTGATCGTTCCCGTCAACTACGGCGTCGTCGGCGGCTCGATCGTCTTCAGGACCGCCCCGGAGGCGGTGCCCTCGCAGGCCGCCGACTCCCAGGTGGCCTTCGAGGTGGACCGCATCGACGGATCGTTCAGCCAGGGCTGGAGCGTGCTCGTGTGCGGACACGCCCGCACCGTCACGGACCCCGACGCCGTCCGGCGGCTGGAGGAGCAGGCGTACAGCACGCCGTGGGCGGGCGGGCAACGGGACCTGTGGATCCGTATCGATCCCCACAGAATCACCGGACGGCGCATCACCGTATGACCGGGCCGGCGGCCCTCGCCCGGACGCCTGTGGCACGGATCGGAGGACACCATGCACGGCACCCCCCACCTCGTCGGCGACGTCATGACCCGAAGGGTCGTCGCCGTCGGCCACGCGGCGACGTTCAAGGACATCGTCAAGGCCATGGGAGACTGGAAGGTCAGCGCCCTGCCCGTCCTGCAGGAGGGCAACCGGGTCGTCGGCGTCGTCTCCGAGGCCGACCTGCTGCGCAAGCAGGAGCTCCGCGACGGTGAACCCGGCCGGTACGCGTCGCTGGAGCGGGCGGCCGACCTCGCCAAGGCCGGCGCGGTGACCGCCGAGGAGCTCATGACCGCGCCCGCCGTCACCGTCCACGTGGAGGCGACCCTCGCCCAGGCCGCCCGGACCATGGCCCAGGCCAGGGTGAAACGTCTTCCGGTGGTCGACGACGAGGGCACGCTGCTCGGCATCGTCAGCCGCTCCGACCTGCTCAAGGTGTACCTGCGCGACGACGAGGACATCGCCGAGGAGATCCGCCGCGAGATCGTCGCCCGTCTCTTCCCCGCCCCGGTGGAGCCGGTCCGCGTGGAGGTGCGGGACGGCGTCGTGCGGCTCACCGGCCGCGTCCGCGACACCGGTCTCGTGCCCGTCACGGCACGGCTGGTGCGGGGTGTCGAGGGCGTGGTGGACGTGGACTGCGCGCTCATGGGGCCGCCCCGGGTTCCGGACCTCGAGGCCGACTTCCCGCGGGACGAGGCGTCGCGGCGGCCCCGGAGAGCCGGCAGCGTCAGATGACGCGCCCCGAGAAGGTGACGACCGATGGCGACGACCTGTCGTACGGCGGGGACGAGGGTGTGGCTGTGGCGGTGGCGGCGTAATCCGCTGCTGCGGCGCAGCGACCGCTTCGAGGCCTGGATCGTCCTCGTCACCTGGTTGCTGGTCCTGCTGGCCGGGGTGCTCGCTGGGCGTGCGGCGGCGGGCGCCGTGGAACACGGTCTGGCCGTGCGGGCCGCCCACTCCAACCCCGTGCGGGCGCTCCTGACCCAGGACGCGGCGCGAACCACGGAAGACGTGCACGCCTACGGCAACGGCGGCGTGTGGGCGAACGTCCGCTGGAGCGCACCCGGAGGCCCGCACACGGGTCTGGCGAGGGTCGAGCCCGGGTTGAAGGCGGGAGACCCGGTCACCGTGTGGACGAACGACGGCGGGAACCTGGTGTCCAAACCGGCCACCGGCGCCGAGACACGGCTGCAGGCATCGCTCGTGGGCACGATCGTCGGATGCGGTGCCGCGGGCGGGGTGCTGGCCTGCGGGTGGCTGGTGCGCGGGCGCCTGGAGCGGCAGCGCATGGAGGAATGGGACCGGGAGTGGGAGTGTGTCGGGCCGCAGTGGCGGTAGGGACCTGCACCTGCTGAAGCGCGCGGTCGGCGGTCAGCCCGTCTCGGCCCCGGAGAGGTGGCAGTCCACGTCGACCACACCCTCGACGGCACGCGCCAGCCGGACGGTCATGGGGATCATGGTCGTGTCCCTCACCTTCCCCGTGAGGGTGACGACACCCTCGGCGACCATGACGTGGATCGGCTCCACGGGTGCGGGGAAGAGGACGTCGACTATGTCGCGGCGTATCTCGTCGGCGATGTCGTTCTCCTCCCGCAGGAACACCTTGAGCAGGTCGGCGCGGCTGACGACCCCCTCGAGGAGCCCCTCGTCGTTGACCACGGGGAGCCGCTTCACCTTGCGCAGGGCCATGATGCGGGCGGCCTGGGCGAGGGTCGAGTCGGCGTGCACGGTGACCGCCGGAGCGGTCATCAGCTCGCCCGCGGTCAGCGCCCCGGCCTTGGCCAGGTCGGACAGGCGCCGCGCCAGCGTGTACGGGTCCGGATCGCTGTCGCGGAACTCCTCCTTGGGCAGCAGGTCGGCCTCGGAGACCACGCCGACCACCCGGCCCTCGCCCTCCAGCACGGGCAGCGCGCTGACCTTCCACTGCTCCATGAGCCTGACGATGTCCTTGAACGGGGCGTCACGGCCGACGGCGACGACGGTGTGCGTCATCACGTCGCTGACGACGTGCGGGCCGGCGGTCACGGTTCCTCCTCGGCGTCGGACACGGTCCCCGGCGGTCGGGCACCGGCTCTCAGGGGCTGCCGCTGCCGTAGGGGCCGTACAGGTCGAGCAGCCGGATGCGGGCCGCGTTCAGCCGGTGGGCGAGGACCTGGCCCACCCAGACGGCGACGGCACGGCCGAACTCGGGGTCCTCGGCGCACATCGCCCGCACGGTCACCGCGTCGAACTCGTAGGCCCGCACCGGGGACATGGCCTCGGCACCCGACTGCCAGACATGCGGTTCGAAGTGCCAGGACCAGCCCACCAGCTCGCCGTGGCCCAGCGACTCGATGACGGCGGGCCGGCGGCCGGGCACATGCACGTCCAGGGCCACGGTGCCGGTCCGTACGATCCAGAACCGGTCGGCCCGCCGGCCTTCCTCGAACAGCCGGGTCCCCTCGTCGAAGGAGACCTCGCGGGCGATCCGCATCAGCCGCTCGCGGTGCTCGGCGGGAAGGGCCGCGCCCACGGTGGTGACAGAGGCCATGGCTTCACTGTCCTCTCGTTCCTGCCGCCGCGAAGGCCGGGCGTGCCACACTCGGCGCTGGGACTCCACAGGACGCATGACGGGCGGGAAGGACCCATCCGGTTCTCTCGGATCCTGATTGCGCGGTGCGCGGCCGCCGGCCGCTTCCCCGCGTCTTTCGCAGGTCCTTCCCGTCACCATCAGCACACCACGCACCCGCCGCGGCCACCAGGGCCGATCGGCCCCATGGCCCTCCAGGGGCGCGAAACACCCGTCACGGTCGGGCAGGGCCGGCCATGCCGGCCATCTGGACGATGTCCTCGGAGGCGACGTCGTGCAGCCGGATGGCGAGGTCCTCCAGGGCCCGGCTGGCAGCGAGCTCGTCGCCGATCTCGGGGATCGGCCGGTCGACGGGGTTGCGCCGGGCCGCGCCTCTGCCGGCGACGGTCGACGTGTCAGGCGTCCTCAGCACGGCGCGGGCATGGGTGTCGTCGCCGTCCTCGGTGATGTAGATGTCCACGGTCCACTGCTTGGCTTCCATCGGGATCACTTCCCCGCACCACGAGGTGTTCGTCCCTCTTCTTCGGCTTCTTCCAGCCTGCGCCTGTCTCCAGGTCCGGTCCACACCGGCGTGCCGCGGCCGTGGGCCGCACCTGTGACGGATCACACCGTTTGGTGGGCTCCCCCTGTGATTGGCGCCATTTCTCCGTTTCCGGCCGGCCGGTAGCGTGACGCCGATGTCAGCCGATCTGTCCCCCGTCATAGCCGCCACCACCCAGTGGCTGCTGCGCTCCTATCCCGGGACCGGAGGAGCCCTGGACGCCGCCCTCGCCGAGGCCCAGGCGTCCCAGGCCGTCATGGTCGCCGCCTGGCTGCGCTACCCCACCGAGGCCGACGCGGCCCTCGTCGTGTTCGTCGGGCCCGGCGGCTCCGACCGCCTGGACTGGCTGACCGGAGCGGAGGCGGCGGCCGTCGACGAGGCCGACGCCGGCTGGCGGACCTGGGTGGACGAGGTGGTCGCCAGCTGGGCGGCCTGCCTGCTGACCATGCCGTCCCTCGCCGGTGACGCCGTCGCGGCACTCGACGGCAGCGAGCACGCCCGGGGGCTGGTGTTCGACTTCCGTAGGCTCACCGACCCGGGTGAGCAGGACCGCAGGGCGGCGCCCCTGCTGCGCCACCCCGACCTGCTGGCGCCGCTCGCCGGCCTGCACCGGGACTCCCTCGTGAAGCGACTGCACGGCGAGCCCGTGGACGAGGGCGGCCCTCTCGGGGACCCGGTCGCCGGCTGACGCGGGTGGGCCGCGAGGGCGCCGGGTGACTCGGCCCCGAGGACCCTGAGGGACGGGATCGCCGACATCCGAGGCGCCCGCACCCTTCGCTCCCCGACCGGCCGACCGCGGGCGACTGCTCCCGTGTCCAAGCCGGCGGCTCCCGTGTCCAAGCCTGCGGCTCCCGCGTTCAGGCGGGCTGCTCCCTCGTTCAGGAGCGGCCGCGGCCGGTGACGAAGTCGCGGACCCGGTCGACCAGGCCCGTCCCCGGCGCGAGCAGTTTGTTGAGCGGCGGTGTGTCGGGAGCGGCCGGGTGGGGGCGCGTGGGGGCCGTCTTCTTGGCGGTGCGGATCTTGTCGCCGAGCTGGTCGAGCATCTCCTGGCCGCAGGCCTGTCGCAGCCTGGGAAAGAGGTTGTCCTCCTCGTCCTGGACGTGCGTGGTCACCTCGTTCTTCACGGTCATGAACGTCCGGTCGAACTCGGGGTCCTCGACGGAGCACCCCTCCAGCTGTTTGAGGGCCTGCTCCACCCTCGCGTGGTCGGCGAGCTCCTTGTCGGCGATCGCGCCGCCGCCCTCGACGTGCTCCCGCACCGCCGGGTACAGGTACTGCTCCTCCGCGACGGAATGCCGTACGAGTTCGATCGTCATCTCGTCGGCCAGCTTGCGGCGGTCCTTGTGGCCGCTGGGCAGCGACTCGATCCGCTGGAAGAGGCTTTCCACCTCCCGGTGGTCGGTGGTGAGCTCGGCGATGACGTCGCCACCGTGTGCCATGGCGGCCTCCCTGTGACGTGGCTGATGTGTGGGGCGGACGGCTGTCCGGGCTGCTTGTGGCAGCCCTGAACCGCCCGGACATCATTTCCCCGGACAAACAGGGCGATAACGGCAGCCGCCGGTAGTCCCCGGATCGGCCGAACGGCCACCTCACCGGTGCGGCTCGGGGAGCGCGACGTCACTCGAAGCGTGAGGTGTCGCCCGCTCCCTTGCGTACGATCTCGGGCTCGCCCCCGGAGAAGTCGATGACCGTCGTCGGTTCGGTGCCGCAGTCCCCGGAGTCGACCACGGCGTCCACGACGTGGTCGAGCCGCTCCTTGATCTCCCAGCCCTGGGTCAGCGGCTCCTCCTCGCCGGGCAGGAGCAGGGTGCTCGACAGCAGCGGCTCGCCGAGCTCGGCCAGCAGCGCCTGCGCCACCACGTGGTCGGGGATGCGGACCCCGACCGTCTTCTTCTTCGGGTGCAGCAGCTTGCGCGGCACCTCTCGGGTCGCGGGCAGGATGAACGTGTAGCTCCCGGGCGTCGAGGCCTTGATCGCGCGGAACACGTCCTTGTCGACGTACACGAACTGGCCGAGCTGCGCGAAGTCCCGGCAGACCAGGGTGAAGTGGTGCCGCTCGTCGAGATGGCGGATCGCCCGGATACGCTCCATGCCGTCCCGGCTGCCCAGCCGGCAACCCAGCGCGAAGCAGGAGTCCGTCGGATACACCACGAGCGCACCGTCACGGATGCTGTCGGCGACCTGGCCGATCGTGCGTGGCTGCGGGTTGTCGGGATGAACGTCGAAGTACTTCGCCATCCGCCGAGTGTCGATCACGCGGGGGTGCGCTGTCCACGTGGCCGAACCTCGGGCGCACATGTCCGTGGTGCGCAGACCCTTGACGGCGAGTCGGGCTCCCGGCTTCCGTTGGGTCTGAGGTCACCGGGCGGCGGGGTGTGCCGCCCGGCAGGGGTTCGGCTTGCCGCGGTGGTCAGGCGGGGGCCGCGACCGGCTCGCGTCGTCCGGCCCTCGCGGCCTCCCGCTCCCGCCCCGTGGCGTCCGCCGTGAGCGGCAGAGCGCGCGGGAGGGGGCGGGTCTCGCGCAGACTCGGCGCGGGGCCCACTGGCACGAGCGCAGCGGGATCGCCGGCCCGGGCCCGTTGCGAGAACCAGATGATCTTTCCGCCGGCGTCGGTGGCGCAGCAGCCCCAGCCGTTGCTCAGCGCCGCGATCTGCACCAGACAGCCGCTCGGCGCGTAGTGCGGCCGGATGTCGCGCTCGCTGTCCTGGACAGCGGTGATCAGGTGGTGACCGTTCCACCACATCTCGATGGTGGTGTTCTTGTCCGCGGCGTGGGCGTCGATCGTCCGCAGCAGCGCTTCGGCGCACTGGCAGACGGGTTCGACGAGGATCTCCAGATCCCAGTAGCGGAGGTGGGCGGCCAGGATCCGCCGGACATGCCCGATCCGCTCCGGGCTGACCTCGACGTCGAGGTGGTAGTAGCAGGGCGCTGCGGTCTTCATTGTCGTTGGCTCCTCACCGGCGCAAGCTCTCGCTCCTCCTCGCCCCTGTGGGCGGGCCCCGATCACGAAGCGTGAGCGGTCGTCGCTCTCGAGTCAGTCCCAGAGTGCGAGCACTACTCCATTCGTGCAACAGGAAGCCCTTCAGCCCCGGTGATTGAATGCCGAACAGGACGCTGAGTGATGGGCCGTGCACCATAGGTGAAACGCTCAGCGCTGAGATCGGAGGTGACCGGTGCCATGCCCCTGCCGGCCAGAGCCGAGGTCGCCAGACATCTGAAGCGGTATCGGGAGTGGGAGCGCCTGATGCTTGCGTCCCCCGACGACCGGGAGGTGCGCGGCGCTTTCGAGAGCACCGGCTACAGCCTGTGCGTGCTCATGGGGGAGCGCTGCGCACGCGAGGCCGCCGACGCCGCCGAGCTGTATCTCCGCACGCACAGTGAGCGGACCGCACGCCCCTCCCCGGCAGCTTCGACGGACGGGTAGGCAGAGCGCCGTACGCAGCCCTGGACCCATGACCGCAGAGCCGGCGCCCACCGAGCTCGTCGACGGCGAAGGAGGCGAAGACGGATGGAACAGCAGGCCGCGCACCGGGACGGGGCGAGCCCTGTCGCCGGGGGCGCGAGGGCCTCGATCGGACGCATACCGATCGTGGACGTCCGTCCGGCCGTCGACGGCGGCCGACGCGCCGCCAAGGCGGTGGAGGGGGAGACCTTCCAGGTCACCGCCACGGTCTTCGGTGAGGGGCAGGGCGCGATCGGCGCCAACGTCGTCCTCTGCGACCCCGAGGGCCGCCCCGGCCCGTGGACGCCGATGCGCGAGCTGGAGCCGGGCAGCGACCGCTGGGGCGCCGAGGTGACCCCGCTGTCGGCCGGCCGCTGGACCTACGCCGTGGAGGCGTGGAGCGATCCGGTCACCACCTGGTGCCGGCACGCCCGGATCAAGGTTCCGTCCCGCATCGACGTCGCCCTGGTCCTGGAGGAGGGCGCCGACCTCTACGAGCGCGCGGCCGGGGGAGTGCCGCAAGCACCGCTGGGGGAGCTGCTGCGCGCGGCAGCCCGCGCCCTGCGCGACGAGTCCCGCCCACCGGTCGCACGCCTCGCGGCTGCGCTGACGCCTGAGGTGGATGCGGTGCTGGCGCGGTATCCGCTGCGTGAACTGGTGACGTCCTCTGATCCGTTGCCGTTGGTGGT
>NZ_JBFBBS010000018.1:0-137732 GCF_040682835.1 Streptomyces sp. NPDC051104
CGTTGCCCTTGCGGCGCTCGTCGGCCAGCTCGACCAGGCCGTGCCGCTCCAGGGCCTTGAGGTGGTAGTTCACCTTCTGCCGGGGCAGCCCGACCTTTCCGGCCAGCATGGTGGCCGACGCGGGCCCCGCCGCCAGCTCGGCCAGCAGCCGGGCGCGGACGGGGTCCAGCGAGACGGCCGCGGCCTCTGGGTCCTCGATCACGGTGACGTCCAACATGGCTCCACCCTCGCACCGAAAATTTTTTTTGTCCAGACGGGGAGAGTTTTCGGCGAGAGGGGCGGACCGGGGCTGGGCGCAGGTTGCCCCAGGCGTCACTCCGGCAGGAGTCCGAGCGCGTAGTCGTAGCGGCTGACGGACCCGCTCTTGAGCCCCGGCCACGTCTGCACGCGCCCCCACTGCGCCGTGCGGGAACCGATGCCGTCGCCGGACGCGGCGAGCGCCTCCAGGTGGGCCTGGGCGCTCTCCCACTCGGCGTAGTTCAGGACCCGCGTGCCGTCCGTACTGAGGTGGAAATGGGCGCAGATGCCGCCGGGATGCGGGTTCGGCTCGCTCTCCAGCGCCTCGACGACGGCGTCGACCCACGCGCGCTGCCGCTCGGGGTCGGGCCCGTCGAACTCGATGTCGACGATCACGATGCACCCGGGCGCCCGCCCCGCCCGGTCGGCCGGACCGTGACTGCGGTAGTACCGGTACCGGCCCAGCCACAGCCGTTCGATGCCCGGCACGGCGGTGTCGACCTCGTCGACGCGCTCCTGCCGCTGCGTCTTGAGGTACGCCTCGTAGGCCTGCTCGTCCGCCCAGCGCGAGTGGTGCAGCAGGGTGGAGCTGTCGTGCCCGGTGTACAGGTAGTAGCCGAGCAGCCCGTCGGCGGGCCACGGTCGACGCCCCCAAGTCTCGGCGATGGCCTCTACCGTCTGCCGCTGCCGCAGCGGTGTCCCCACCCTCCAGGTACTGAAGAAGGGCGCCTGCACCCTGGAATCCGTGAAGTCGGGGTGCGCTGTGGTACGACGGGTCATGAAAGGCATGAAAGGCCTCCGTGGTCGATGCTGCCGCAATGCACCGACCACGTTCCGACCTCCACCAGGCTTGAGGTCAAGCCCGGCCTCTCAGGCGCGGGTCACGGGCCCGGGCCCGAGAGGTCCGGGTCACCGCTTGGGTCCGCCGTTCTCCAGGCGCGCCAGCCGGCTCTGGAACCAGTCGAGCCGGGCCTGGAGCAGGGCCGCCTCGGCGACCAGTTCGGACACGCCGAGATCGGCCGGCGGGGCCTCGGCGCCCGATGCGGCCCGTACCCGCAGCCCCTCCCCCGCGAGCCGGGCGAACGCAGCGAGCGACAGGGACGTACGGCCGCGTACGCACCCCGCGCACGACGCCTGGAGGACGCGCCAGCCCGGCCGCCCCCAGCCGGCGTCGGCCAGTGCCGCGGCCGGTGCTCCGCACGCGCAGGCGCCGACCGTCATCGTCCGCACCCGCTGGCGCGCGTACCGGAAGCCGCGTTCGAAGCGGATGTACGTGCCGAGGACCGCGACCTCGAGCAGCACGGCCGCCCGGTGCTCCCCGGTGCACACCAGCGCCTCCGCCTCCGCGCGGTCATGGACGCAGTGGAAGCCGCAGTCGCAGCGTCGGTGCGGCGCGCGGTGCCGCAGGCCGTAGACGCACCGGGCCTCGTCGAGGACCGCGTAGGGCAGCGCGCCGCCCAGCGACACACCGGTGAACCCGGCCCGGGTGCCGTCCTGGGACAGCACCGGGTGGGCGATCTTGTATCCGGTCGGCGGCTCCGTCGGTCGTTCCTCGGGGAGCCGCAGTCTCATCGCGCGACCGGGACCTCTTCAGGGGCGGGTGCCTCCTCGACGGGCTCCGCGATGTCGGCGACGTCGGCGACCCGGAGGTCGGCCTGTTCCTCGTGCACCTGCGGGCGCTCCTCGGCGACCCCGGTGGCGAGTGCCTTGCCCAGCTTCATGACGCCTCCCGGCTGTTGGTTACCGTCCCGGCCATGGTGACCCACGCGGCCCGATTTGGCACCAGTGCCTGGTCGCCGACGTCCCCGCACCGCGCACTCCGCGCGCCCCTCACCGCACCTGTCGCGCGCCCCTCATCGCGCCTGTCGCGCGCCCCTCATCGCGCCTGTCGCGCTCGGTTCGCCGCGCTCCGAGCGCCTCCGCAACCGCTCCCCGACCTGGGACCACGAGGGCTCGATCCACTGGACGTCCCTCATCACGCAAGCGTCCCTAATCAATACCCTGTAGAAGAATTAAGTGGAGCTTCACAGTCTCGCTGCCGAGAATCCTCCCATGACGACCACACCCCTCAGCGCCCGTCCCTTCGGCCGCGCGCTGTGCGCCATGATCACACCGTTCACCGAGGCCGGCGCGCTCGACCTCGACGGCGCGCAGCGACTCGCCGACCTGCTCGTGAGCGAGGGCTGCGACGGCCTGGTGCTGTCGGGCACCACGGGAGAGTCCCCGACCACCATCGACGCCGAGAAGGCCGCGCTGGTGCGCGCGGTACGGGAGGCGGTCGGCGAGCGGGCGTCCATCGTCGCGGGCGTCGGCACCTCGGACACCCGGCACACCGTGGAGCTGGCACTGGCGGCCGAAAAGGCGGGCGCGGACGGGCTGTTGGTGGTCACCCCGTACTACAGCCGCCCCCCGCAGGACGCGGTCGAGGCCCACTTCCGTGAGATCGCCGACGCCTCGGGACTGCCGCTCATGCTCTACGACATCCCGGGCCGCACCGGCACCCGCATCGAACCGGAGACGATGATCCGGCTCGCGGAGCATCCGCGGATCGTGGCGGTCAAGGACTGTGCGCACGACTTCCTCGGCACCCAGAAGGTACTGGCGCGGACCGAGCTGGCGTACTACGCGGGCTGCGACGAGCACAACCTCGCCCTGTACGCGGTCGGCGGCGCCGGATACGTCAGCACGGTCGCCAACGCCGTCCCGCGCCGACTCCGGTCGGTTCTGGACGCGTTCGACGCGGGGGACACGGCTCGTGCGGCCCGGCTGCAGCAACAGGCCACCCCGCTCATCGACCTGATGATGTCCGCCGGCCTGCCCGGCACGGTCACCGCCAAGGGCCTGCTGGGGGCACTCGGCCTGCCCGCGGGCCCGGTCCGCGCGCCGCTGCGGCCCGCCGGCCGCGAGACGGTCGACGGGCTGCTGGCGGCGTACGAGCAGCTGGTGACGGAGTGATCACCGCAGCGCGTTCCGCAGCAGGTCAGCGACAACGGCGAATCACCGCAGATCCCAGCGCACGAGTCCCAGGTCAGGGCAGGTCAGCCGCCGCCCCGCGGTTCAGCTACTGGTGATGCAGAAGGGATGTCCAGCCGGATCGGTGAGAACCCGCGCCCTGGCAGCCTCATGAGGCTGGTGATCCGGCTTGCCCGCCCCCAGCTCCAGCAGGCGGGCTTCGGCTTCGTCCAAGTCGTCCTCGACCTTGAAGCAGATGTGAAGCTGCTGGGGAACGGTTTGTTCAGGCCAGCGCGGAGCCCGGTAGTCGTCGACCCGTTGAAAACCGATGAAGAGTCCGTCTTCCCCGTTGAGACCGGCGAAGTGGGCGTCCGACTTCGGGTGGGGTTCGAGACCGGTGGCCTGCTGATAGAAGGCCGCCAAAGCCAGCGGATCAGGGCAGTCGAGGGTTATCGCAACCAACTTCATCTGCGGGGGCACGGCATCTCCCAACCGATCGGTGGACTTCCGCGATGAACAACCCAGAGGCGACCGCAGGTCAGAGCCTCGCTCCGCCCACTGTCATCCGGGACAGGACACGAGCGCCCTCCCGGGCCGTTCTCGGGCCGTGGAAAGGCGCTCGACGATGACCGACACCGACAACTGCCGACACCTAGGCAGCAGGTCAGGACGTTGATTGAGGCGGCCGCAGGTCACGGCCGCCGTTGGTCAGTTGTGGCTGTGCAGGATCTCGTTCAGACCGCCCCAGACCGCGTTGTTCGGGCGGGCCTCGACCTTGCCGGTGACGGAGTTGCGGCGGAAGAGGATGTTGGAGGCGCCGTTGAGCTCGCGGGCCTTGACGATCTGGCCGTCGGGCAGGGTGACCCGGGTGCCGGCGGTGACGTAGAGGCCGGCCTCGACGACGCACTCGTCGCCGAGGGCGATGCCGACGCCCGCCTCCGCGCCGATCAGGCAGCGCTCGCCGATGGAGATGATCACGTTGCCGCCGCCGGACAGCGTGCCCATGGTGGAGGCGCCGCCGCCGATGTCCGAACCGTCGCCCACCACGACGCCCGCGGAGATGCGGCCCTCGACCATGGAGGTGCCGAGCGTGCCGGCGTTGAAGTTCACGAAGCCCTCGTGCATGACGGTCGTGCCCTCGGCGAGGTGCGCGCCGAGGCGGACCCGGTCGGCGTCGGCGATGCGGACGCCCTTGGGGGCGACGTAGTCCGTCATGCGCGGGAACTTGTCGATGGAGGTCACCTGGAGGTGCAGGCCCTCGGCGCGGGCGTTCAGGCGCACCTTCTCGACGTCGTCGACGGCAACCGGGCCGAGCGAGGTCCAGGCGACGTTGGCGAGGAGGCCGAAGATGCCCTCCAGGTTCTGGCCGTGCGGCTTGACCAGGCGGTGGGAGAGCAGGTGGAGGCGCAGATAGACGTCGTGCGTGTCGATCGGCTTCTCGTCGAGCGAGGCGATGACCGTGCGCACCGCGACCACCTCGACGCCCCGGCGGGCGTCCGGGCCGATCGCCTTGGCGGCGCCTTCACCGAGCAGCTCCACGGCCTTCTCGGCGGACAGCCGCTCGGTGCCGGACGGGCCGGGCTCGTCGGCCAGCTCGGGCGCGGGGAACCAGGTGTCGAGAACGGTGCCGTCGGCGGCGACGGTGGCGAGGCCGGCGGCCACGGCACCGGTGGTACGGGGAGCAGTCGTGTCGGTCATAGGGGAAACCTAACGTGGCCGGGCGCGCAGGAGCGAACCGGTGCCAGGCCGTCTCAGGTGCCGGTCGGCCTCGTCGCCGGAGTCGGGCACGGATCAGGGATGACCCGGGCCAGGGCCTCCCGCGCGTACTCCTCGTCGTACGGCGCCCCCGTCAGCAGTACCTGCAGACAGATCCCGTCCAGCAGGGCGAGCAGTGCCCGCGCCGTGGCCGGATCCGTACGCCGCGCCAGCGACTCGGCGGTCTGCTCCATCCACTCGGCTGCGACAGGCCGTAGCGCCGGGCGGCGCAGGGCCGCGAGATACAGCTCGTACTCCAGCTCGACGCCCGCGCGGTCGCCGTCCAGCCACTGACGCAGCAGCCGGGCGAGGTCCGCCGCGAGGTCGCCCTCGGTGTTCTCCAGCAGGCCGCTCTCGGTGAGCGTCCTGGCGAACCCCTCGTTCGCCTGCCGCAGCGCGGCGACCAACAGTTCGTCGAGGGTCCTGAAGTGGTACGTCGTGGAGCCGAGCGGTACGTCGGCCTCGGCGGCGACCGAGCGGTGGCTCAGTCCGGCGATGCCCTTCTCCCCCACCACCCGGATCGCCGCGTCGATGATCCGCCGACGCCGTTCGGGGTCGTAGCGGCGGGGCATCAGTGCGCACCTCCCAGGTTCAGGACCACCACCCCGCCGACGATGAGCGCGATGCCGGCGATCTTCGCAAGGCCCAGCCCCTCCCCGAAGAGCACCAGCCCGATCATGGCGACGGTCGCGGTGCCGGCCCCGGACCAGATCGCGTAGGCGGTGCCGATCGACACGGACTTCAGGGTCTGCGCGAGCAGCAGGAAGGACACGACATAGCCGAGGAAGGTCACCAGTGAGGGCCCGAGCCTGCTGAACCCCTCGCTGTACTTCATGGCGGTCGTGGCGGCGACTTCGGCGGCGATGGCCCCGGCGAGGAACGCGTATCCCATGTGGACGAGTGTACGCATCGATGTGTACGCCCGTACACATCCTGCGCGTACGCGATGGGGGCGCATGGGCACCGCCGAGAAACCGCTCTCTCAAACGGGTGCTGCGAACTCGTCATGTCCACTACTGTTTCACCGGTCGATCACCCGGCCTTCACGGCCGCCGCCGTTCCGCGTGCCCGTGGCCCGGGTCGGCCCCTGTCTTCCCCGCTTCTCCCGTTGTGCCACGACCCGCTTTCTGACGATTCCGCGTCCGCCGTACGGCGACGCCGAGGGAACCGCGCGTGCCAGAGACCAACCCCCCACCCGCTCCGGACCGACCCGCCCCCTCCCCGGTGTGGGAGACCGGCAATGTCCCGGGCGAGGCCCGGACACCGGGATCCCGCAGACTCTGGGCGGCAGGGCTGCTCGCCGTGGCCGTCTTCTCCACCAGCGCGATAGCGATCTCCGTGCTGGGCAAGGCAAATGACTCCGCGTCACCGAAGCGCGCGCAGGACGCGGCCGTCGCGCTGGGCGACCCGGGCGTGCCCGACTTCTCGCTGCCCCCTCCCCCGTGGCGGCGCTCAGCGGTAAGAGCGGCCTGACGTCCGGCAAGACGTCCCCGGCCACCCAGGCCGACCCGCCCTCTCCCGAGGCCGCCGAGCACACGGCCGGGGCAGAGCCGGCCGCTCAGGCCTCGAAGCCGTCCGCCACCAAGCCCCCGGAGTCCACGCCGTCCGCCACCTGGAGCTCGGTCCGCTCGGTCAACCACCCCGACCGGTACTGGCACATCAGCGGTGACTTCGTGAAGCTCGACCCGATCGGCTCCGCCTCGGCCCGCCGCGAGGCCACCTTCAGGGTCGTCGAAGGCCTGGCGGACGCGTCCTGTTACTCCTTCGCCACGGCTGACGGCACCTACCTGCGCCACCGGAACTTCCTGCTGCGCGACGAGCCCGACGACGGCTCCTCCTTGTTGCGGCAGGACGCCACCTTCTGCCCCCGCCCGTCGTCGTACTCCGGAGCGGTCATGCTGGAGTCGGTCAACTACCCCGGCCGCTTCCTGCGCCACCAGAACTTCCAGCTCAAGCTGGACCCGTACCAGGCCGGCGTCCTGTACCGGGCGGACTCGGCGTTCCGTCTGGTGGACGGGCTCGCCTGAACCCGTCCGGGCATGCGAAAGGGCGAGGCCTCATCGGACCTCGCCGTTTCTCCCGGCTCGTGGCTCTTGCCTCGTGGCTCGTGCCTCGTGGATCTCAGACGTTGAACCCGAGCGCCCGCAGCTGCTCGCGGCCGTCGTCCGTGATCTTGTCGGGGCCCCAGGGCGGCATCCAGACCCAGTTGATGCGCAGCTCGTTGACGAGGCCGTCCGTGGCGGACTTGGCCTGGTCCTCGATGACGTCCGTCAGCGGGCAGGCCGCCGAGGTCAGGGTCATGTCGACGGTGGCGATGTTCGCCGCCTCGTCGATGTGGATGCCGTAGATGAGGCCGAGGTTGACGACGTCGATGCCCAGCTCGGGGTCGACGACGTCCATCAGGGCCTCGCGGAGCTCCTCCTCCGAGACCGGCTTCATCTCCACTGTGTCGCTCATGCCGTCTTCCTTTCGGCCTCGGCTCCGCCCAGCGCCTGGGCCGTCGCGTCCTTCCACGCCATCCAGCTCAGGAGGGCGCACTTCACCCGCGCCGGGTACTTGGACACCCCGGCGAACGCGACCGCGTCCTCCAGGACGTCCTCCATCGCGTCGTCGGGCTCGATCCTGCCCTTGGACTGCATCAGCTCCAGGAAGGTCTCCTGGATCTTCTGCGCCTCGGCCAGCTCCTTGCCGACGAGGAGCTCGTTCAGTACGGAGGCCGAGGCCTGGCTGATGGAGCAGCCCTGGCCCTCGTACGAGACGTCCTTGATCGTCGTGCCGTCGTACTTCACGCGAAGGGTGATCTCGTCGCCGCACGTCGGGTTCACGTGGTGCACCTCGGCGTCGCCATCCCGCAAGCCCCGCCCGTGCGGGTTCTTGTAGTGGTCCAGGATGACTTCCTGGTACATGGAGTCCAGTTTCACAACGCCTACCTTCGCGTCCCATCTTCCGTGGCGTGATCTGTCGGCCGGGGGTCCGGGGGTTGTCCCCCGGGATGACACAGCACGGTTTCAGCTCACGCCCTTCAGCCGAAGAAGTTCCGTACGTGCTCCAGGCCCTCGACCAGAGCGTCGATCTCGGTCGGCGTGGAGTACAGATAGAACGACGCTCGCGTGGTCGCAGGAATTCCGTACCTGAGGCACACCGGGCGGGCGCAGTGGTGCCCGACGCGGACCGCGATGCCCTGCTCGTCGAGGACCTGGCCCACGTCGTGCGGGTGGACGTCGCCGAGCGTGAAGGAGATCGCCGCGCCCCGGTCCTCGGCCGTGGTCGGGCCGATGATCCTCAGGTCGGGAACCTCGCCCAGCCGCTTCACCGCGTACTCGGTGAGGGCGTGCTCGTGGGCGAGGATCTTGTCCATGCCGATCGAGTTCAGGTAGTCGATGGCCGCGCCCAGACCGACCGCCTGCGCGATCGGCGGGGTCCCCGCCTCGAACTTGTGCGGGGCGGGAGCGTACGTCGACGAGTGCATCGACACCGTCTCGATCATCTCGCCGCCGCCCAGGAACGGAGGCAGGTCCTCCAGCAGCTCCTGACGTCCCCACAGCACGCCGATGCCGGTCGGACCACACATCTTGTGGCCGGTGAAGGCCACGAAGTCGGCCTGCAGGGCCTGCACGTCCAGCGGCATGTGCGGCGCGGCCTGGGAGGCGTCGACGCAGACCAGGGCGCCGACCTCCTGGGCGCGGCGCACTATCGCCTCGACCGGGTTCACGGTACCCAGGATGTTCGACACCAGCACGAAGGAGACGATCTTCGTCTTCTCCGTGATGATCTCGTCGATGTTGGACAGGTCGAGGCGGCCGTCCTCGGTGAGGCCGAACCACTTCAGCTTCGCGCCCGTGCGCTGCGCCAGCAGCTGCCACGGCACGATGTTGGAGTGGTGCTCCATCTCCGTGATGACGATCTCGGTCTCGGAGTCCACCCGGTAGGGCTCGTCGGCCCAGCCGAGCATGTTCGCCACGAGGTTCAGCGACTCGGAGGCGTTCTTGGTGAAGATCACCTCGTCGCGGCTCGGCGCGTTGATGAACTCGGCGACCTTGTCACGCGCGCCCTCGTACAGCGCCGTGGCCTCCTCGGCGAGCACATGCACACCGCGGTGGACATTGGCGTTGTAGCGCTCGTAGTACTCGCTGAGGACGTCCAGCACCTGGCGCGGCTTCTGCGACGTCGCCGCGTTGTCCAGGTACACGAGCTTCTTGCCGTCGTGGACCAGTCGGTCCAGGACGGGGAAGTCCTTACGGATCGCCTCGGTGTCGAGGAGGCCCGGCAGCTGTGTCACGCGGATACGCCACCCTTCGTGTATGCCTCGTAGCCCTCGTCCTCCAGCTTGTCGGCGAGCTCGGCGCCGCCGGACTCGACGATCCGGCCGCGGGAGAAGACATGGACGAAGTCGGGCTTGATGTAGCGCAGGATGCGCGTGTAGTGCGTGATCAGCAGGGTGCCGACCTCGCCGGTCTCGCGGACGCGGTTGACGCCCTCGGAGACGATGCGAAGCGCGTCGACGTCCAGACCCGAGTCGGTCTCGTCGAGGATCGCGATCTTCGGCTTGAGCAGCTCGAGCTGGAGGATCTCGTGGCGCTTCTTCTCACCGCCGGAGAAGCCCTCGTTCACGTTGCGCTCGGCGAAGGACGGGTCGATGTTGAGGCGCTCCATGGCCTCCTTGACCTCCTTCACCCAGGTGCGCAGCTTCGGGGCCTCGCCGCGGATCGCGGTGGCCGAGGTGCGCAGGAAGTTGGAGACCGAGACGCCGGGGACCTCGACCGGGTACTGCATGGCCAGGAACACGCCGGCGCGGGCGCGCTCGTCGACGGACATCTGAAGGACGTCCTCGCCGTCGAGCAGCACGGTGCCGCTGGTGATCGTGTACTTCGGGTGACCCGCGAGGGAGTAGGCGAGGGTCGACTTGCCCGAGCCGTTGGGGCCCATGATGGCGTGCGTCTCGCCCTGCTTCACGGTGAGGTCGACGCCCTTGAGGATCTCCTTCGTGGCGTTGTCGGCCTCGACGGTGACGTGCAGGTCTCGGATTTCAAGCGTTGCCATGGGTGCCTCAGGACTCCTGGGTGAGGGAGACGAGCACGTCGTCCCCTTCGATCTTTACTGGGTATACGGGGACGGGGCGCGTCGCGGGAAGGGCGTCCGGCTTGCCGGAGCGGAGGTCGAAGCGTGAGCCGTGCAGCCAGCACTCGATGTGGCAGTCGTCGACCTCGCCCTCGGACAGGGAGACGTTCGCGTGCGAGCAGATGTCGTTGATCGCGAACACCTCGCCCTCGGTGCGCACGACGGAGATGGGCGTGCCGTCGAGTTCCACCCGCTTCGGGGTGTCCTCCTCCAGCTCGCTCAGACCGCAGACACGTACGAAGGCGCTCATGCGACGGACGCCTCCAGCTCCTCTTCGATCTTGGTGATCAGCCGCTCCTCGATGTCCGCGACGCCGATCTGCTGGACCAGCTCGGCGAAGAAGCCGCGGACCACCAGGCGGCGCGCCTCGTGCTCCGGGATACCGCGGGCCATCAGGTAGAACAGCTGCTCGTCGTCGAAGCGGCCGGTGGCGCTGGCGTGGCCGGCGCCGACGATCTCGCCGGTCTCGATCTCCAGGTTGGGGACCGAGTCGACGCGGGCGCCGTCCGTCAAGACGAGGTTGCGGTTCATCTCGTACGTGTCCGTGCCCTCGGCCTTGGCCTCGATGAGCACGTCACCGATCCACACGGCGTGCGCCTCGTCGCCCTGGAGCGCGCCCTTGTAGACGACGTTCGACTTGCAGTGCGGGGTGTTGTGGTCGACGAAGAGCCGGTGCTCCTGGTGCTGGCCCCGGTCGGTGAAGTACAGGCCGATCAGCTCGGCCTCGCCGCCGGTGCCGGCGTAGGTCACCCGCGGGTGCAGACGGACCACGTCGCCGCCGAAGGTCACGACCACGGACTTGAAGCTCGCGTCCCGGCCGACCAGCGCGTTGTGCTGGGCCACGTGCACGGCCTTGTCGTCCCAGTCCTGGACCGAGACGACGGTCAGCTTGGCGCCGTCACCCACGATGTAGTCGACGTTGGCGGCGAGCACCGCGTCACCGGTGTGGTCGATGACGACGACGGCCTCGGCGAAGGCGCCCAGCTCGATGACCTGGTGGCCGAAGGCGGTCCCGCCCTCGCCGTGCACCGCGATACGGATCGGCTCGGTGAGGACGGTGTCCCTGGCGACGGTCACGACCGAGGCCTTCTCGAAGGCGGAGTACGCCTGGGCGGCGACGCGGTCCACCGGGGTACCCGCCTTGCCGAGCCGCGCGTCGTCGCGGCCGACGGTCTCGACGGTGACGCCCTCGGGGGCCTGGACGTCGACCTTCACGCCGTCGCCGTTCGCGACGGCGGTGCCGTCGTGCAGCCCGCGCAGCCGCTCCAGCGGGGTGAACCGCCACTCCTCCTCGCGGCCGTGCGGCACCGGGAAGTCCGCCACGTCGAAGGACGGCGGCGCGCTCATGCGTGTGGCGACGGTCGACTCGGCGGCGACCGCGATCGAGCCGGCGGTGGTGGAACCCGCCGGTGGGGGTCCCCCCGCTCGAGCGGAGCCGAGAGTGGGGGAGTTCTGGGCCTCAGCCATGGCTGTCGTTGTGCTCTCTTCCTGCGTCAGAAATCTGCGTGCTGCTTGTCCGGCGGCGGTCGTCAGCCGACCGCACCCTCCATCTGCAGCTCGATCAGCCGGTTGAGCTCCAGCGCGTACTCCATGGGCAGCTCCTTGGCGATCGGCTCGACGAAGCCGCGCACGATCATCGCCATCGCCTCGTCCTCGGACAGGCCGCGGCTCATCAGGTAGAAGAGCTGGTCCTCGGAGACCTTGGAGACGGTGGCCTCGTGACCCATGGAGACGTCGTCCTCACGGACGTCCACGTACGGGTACGTGTCCGACCGGGAGATGGTGTCGACGAGCAGCGCGTCGCACAGCACGTTCGACTTCGATCCGGCGGCGCCCTCGCCGATCTCGATCAGACCACGGTAGGACGTACGGCCGCCACCGCGCGCGACGGACTTCGACACGATGTTGGACGACGTGTTCGGCGCCATGTGCACCATCTTGGCGCCCGCGTCCTGGTGCTGGCCCTCGCCCGCGAAGGCGATGGACAGGGTCTCGCCCTTGGCGTGCTCGCCCATCAGGTAGACGGCGGGGTACTTCATCGTCACCTTGGAGCCGATGTTGCCGTCGACCCACTCCATGGTCGCGCCCTCGTAGGCGACGGCGCGCTTGGTGACCAGGTTGTAGACGTTGTTCGACCAGTTCTGGATGGTCGTGTAGCGGCAGCGGGCGTTCTTCTTGACGATGATCTCGACGACCGCGCTGTGCAGGGAGTCGCTCTTGTAGATCGGGGCCGTACAACCCTCGACGTAGTGCACGTAGGCACCCTCGTCGACGACGATCAGGGTCCGCTCGAACTGGCCCATGTTCTCCGTGTTGATCCGGAAGTAGGCCTGGAGCGGGATCTCCACGTGCACGCCCTTCGGCACGTAGATGAAGGAGCCACCGGACCACACGGCGGTGTTCAGCGCGGCGAACTTGTTGTCACCGGCCGGGATGACCGTGCCGAAGTACTCCTTGAAGAGCTCCGGGTGCTCCTTCAGCGCGGTGTCGGTGTCCAGGAAGATGACGCCCTGCTCCTCCAGGTCCTCGCGGATCTGGTGGTAGACGACCTCGGACTCGTACTGGGCGGCGACACCGGCGACCAGGCGCTGCTTCTCGGCCTCCGGGATGCCCAGCTTGTCGTAGGTGTTCTTGATGTCCTCGGGCAGGTCCTCCCAGGACTCCGCCTGCTTCTCCGTGGAGCGCACGAAGTACTTGATGTTGTCGAAGTCGATGCCCGACAGGTCCGAGCCCCAGTTCGGCATCGGCTTCTTCTCGAAGAGCTTCAGGCCCTTCAGGCGCAGCTTGGTCATCCACTCCAGCTCGGACTTCTTCGCCGAGATGTCGCGGACGACCTCCTCGCTCAGGCCGCGCCTGGCGGAGGCACCGGCCACGTCGGAGTCGGCCCAGCCGTATTCGTACTTGCCCAGGCCCTCGAGCTCAGGGTGGGCAGTCTCCGTGGGGAGAGTCATGCGGGGTTCCTCCCGGCCGTGCTTGCAGATGCGTTGTGGGTGGTCTCGGAAATCTTCGAAGCCTTGCGGGGCGTCTGGTGCGCCGCCTTGGGGATGAACGTCGTGCAGACGCCGTCGCCGTGCGCGATCGTGGCCAGTCGCTGGACGTGCGTGCCGAGCAGTTGGGAGAAGACCTCCGTCTCGGCCTCGCACAGCTGCGGAAACCGCTCCGCGACATGGGCGACCGGGCAGTGGTGCTGACACAGTTGCTCGCCGACCGGTGCGCTGCGCGCCGTAGCAGCGTACCCGTCCGCACTCAGGGCCTTGGCCAGCGCTTCGGTGCGCCGTTCGGGAGCGGCGGCCTCGATCGCCTCGCGGTACGCGCCGGCCTGGGCGGCGATCCGGGCGCGGGCGAACGCGGCGACGGCCGCCTCACCGCCCTCGTGCTCGGCGATCCAGCGCAGGGCGTCCGCGGCGAGCTTGTCGTACGACTGGTCGAAGGCGTCGCGGCCGCAGTCCGTGAGCGCGAAGACCTTGGCGGGCCGCCCGCGCGTGCGCGTGCCGTACACACGCTGCTCGCGCGCCTCCACGACGTCGTCGGCGACGAGCGCGTCCAGATGACGGCGTACGGCCGCCTGGGTGAGTCCCAGCCGTCCGGCCAGCTCGGCGACGGTCGACGGGCCGTGGTCCAGGATGGACCGCGCGACCCGGTTGCGCGTCGAGCGCTCCCCGGTCGCGAACTCCTCCTGAGGGGCCCCCATCGGGGTCCCCCGAGCCTCGCCGACGTTTTTCACAACGCCATTGTTGCGTAATTCCGCGGAAGCTGACAAGCGCCGTCCGGACGGGCGGCCGGTGCGGTACGTCACTTAGGCATACCTAAGCCGACCTGCGGAAACGCTGCGCGATCGATCAAACCGGTGGCGGTCACCGGCGGTCTGGACAAGACTCCGAGGCCATGCCCATACCCCTTCCGACCGGCCCTCTTGTCACCAGGGACGGTCTTCGCGCACAGCTGCGCGCGCTCGGCATCAGGCCCGGCGAGATTCTTCTTGTGCACTCCTCGCTCAGCTCGCTCGGCTGGGTCAGCGGAGGCGCTGTCGCGGTGGTCCAGGCACTGCTCGACGCCCTCGGCCCGGACGGCACGCTGGTGGTGCCGACGCAGTCCGGCGATCTTTCGGACCCGGCGCTGTGGGGAAATCCGCCGGTGCCCGAGGAGTGGTGGGAGACCATCCGGGCCACCATGCCCGCCTACGACCCGCGGACCACGCCCACGCGCGGGGTCGGCGTGATCCCGGAGACCGTACGCACCTGGCCGGGCGCCCTGCGCAGCGCGCACCCCCAGACGTCCTTCGCCGCGGCCGGCCCGCACGCCGCGGAGATCGTCGTGGGTCACTCGCCCGACTGCCGCCTGGGCGAGCGTAGCCCGCTGGCCCGGCTGGAGGCCCTGGGCGCCCGGGTGCTGCTGCTAGGGGCCGGATACGAATCCTGCACCTGCTTCCATCTGGCCGAGTACCGCATACCCTCGCCGCTCGTCCAGGTGGGGCGGCCCGGACCGAACGGATGGGAAGTGGTGACCGAGGTGTCGATCACTTCCGAGCGCTTCGACGAGCTGGGGCACGACTTCGAGCGGGACCGGCCCGTCACGCGGGGAAGGGTGGGCGCGGCCGACGCGCGGCTGTTCCCCGTCGCGGACGCGGTGGCCTATGCGGAGCGGTGGCTGGCACTGCACAGGCCGCGTGACGAGTAGTTTCCGGACGTGGTCGTACCCGGTGCAATCGGTTTCCGGCCCCCCTCGTCCGGTGCCCGACGCGCCTACCTAGACTCTGGACCCATGGGAAGCGAGCCGGTCGTCCAGGTACAGGCCCTGGTGAAGCGGTATGGCAAGAAGACCGCGGTGAACGGGCTCGACCTGGTGGCCCGGGCGGGCATCACCGCTGTTCTCGGCCCCAACGGGGCGGGAAAGACGACCACGGTCGAGACCTGCGAGGGCTACCGGAAGCCGGACTCCGGCACGGTCCGCGTCCTGGGCCTCGACCCGGTCCGGGAGGCCGCCGCGCTGCGCCCCCGGATCGGTGTGATGCTCCAGTCCGGCGGCGTGTACTCGGGTGCCCGGGCGGAGGAGATGCTCCGCCACGTGGCCAAGCTGCACGCGCACCCCCTCGACGTGGACGCGCTCGTCGAGCGGCTGGGGCTCGGCAGCTGCGGCAGGACGCCGTACCGGCGCCTGTCGGGCGGACAGCAGCAGCGGCTCGCGCTCGCCATGGCCGTCGTCGGCCGCCCCGAGCTGGTGTTCCTGGACGAGCCGACCGCCGGCCTCGACCCGCAGGCCCGCCGGGCCACCTGGGACCTCGTCCGCGATCTGCGCACCGACGGCGTCTCCGTGATCCTGACCACGCACTACATGGACGAGGCCGAGCAGCTCGCCGACGACGTCGCCATCATCGACGCGGGCCGTGTCATCGCCCAGGGTCACCCGGAGGAGCTGTGCCGCGGCGGCGCCGAGAACACGCTCCGCTTCACCGGCCGGCCCGGCCTCGACGTGGGCTCCCTGCTGAAGGCGCTCCCGGCCGACTGTTCGGCGGCGGAGCTGACGCCGGGCGCGTACCGCGTCATCGGCAAGGTCGATCCGCAGCTGCTGGCCACGGTCACCTCGTGGTGCGCGCAGCACGGGGTGATGCCGGACAGGATCTCGGTCGAACGGCACACCCTGGAGGACGTTTTTCTCGAGCTCACCGGCAAGGAGCTGCGCGCATGAATCCGGCCCGCACAACGATCGGCCGGGAGCCCGGCCCGCGGCGCAGCCGCAATCGGATGCAGCGTCCCCCGGAAAAGCACAGCTTGGAACTCACCGGCAAGGAGCTGCGCTCGTGACCACCGTCGGCACCTACAGGCCCAAGCCCGGCGCCGCCCCCCTGCCCCGCATGATCGCCGCGCAGGCCGCGCTCGAGACGCGGATGCTGCTGCGCAACGGCGAGCAGCTGCTCCTGACGGTCGTCATCCCCACGCTGCTGCTGGCCCTCTTCAGCTCGGTCGACATCGTCGACACCGGCGCGGGCAAGGCCGTCGACTTCCTCGCCCCCGGCATCCTGGCGCTCGCCGTGATGTCGACCGCGTTCACGGGGCAGGCCATCGCGACCGGCTTCGAGCGCCGCTACGGCGTGCTGAAGCGGCTCGCGTCCTCCCCGCTCCCCCGCTGGGGCCTGATGACCGCCAAGACGGCCTCCGTCCTGGTCACCGAGGTCCTTCAGGTGGTCCTGCTGACGGTGATCGCGTTCGCGCTGGGCTGGTCGCCGCACGGCAACCCCCTCGCCGTGCTGCTCCTGCTGGTCCTCGGCACGGCCGCCTTCTCCGGGCTCGGCCTGCTGATGGCGGGCACGCTGAAGGCGGAGGCCACCCTGGCCGCCGCCAACCTGGTGTTCCTGCTGCTGCTCGTGGGCGGCGGTGTGATCGTGCCGCTGGACAAGTTCCCCTCCGGCGCCCAGGACGTGCTCGGTCTGCTTCCGATCTCCGCCCTCTCCGACGGCCTCAGGTCCGTGCTGCAGCACGGGGCCGGAACGCCCTGGGGCGACCTGGGCATCCTCGCGGTGTGGGCCGTGGTGGGGCTGGCCGCGGCCGGGAGGTTCTTCCGCTGGGAGTGACCCGTTCCGCCTGGGCCGACCCCTCGTGAAAGCGTGCACAAGCGGCCCCCTACCATGAAAGGCGTGCCAAACGTGACCCGAGCCGACGCCGTAGCGGCCGTGCGCAACCCGCTCGCCTTCATCGCCGCACGCTGGACCCCGCATCCCAGGACGGTTCAGCGGGCGGCGCTCGCCGCGCTCCTGATGTCGGTGGTGATCGTCGTCACCGGCGGTGCCGTGCGCCTGACCGGCTCCGGTCTGGGCTGCCCCACCTGGCCCGAGTGCACGGACGGCTCGCTGACCACGACCCGTGCCATGGGCTGGCACGGCGCCATCGAGTTCGGCAACCGCATGCTGACGTACGTGCTGTGCGCGGCCGTCGGCTGGGCGATCGTCGCGGCCCGTTCGGAGAAGCCGCGGCGGCGCAGCCTCACCCGGCTCGGCTGGGCGCAGTTCTGGATCGTGATGAGCAACGCGGTCCTCGGCGGCATCGTGGTCCTGGTCGGCCTCAACCCGTACACCGTCGCCGCCCACTTCCTGCTGTCCACCGCGCTCATCACGGTGGCCACGGTGATGTGGCAGCGCACACGGGAGGGCGACGAGGCACCGCGCCCGCTGGTCGGCAAGGCCGTCCAGCAGTTGGTGTGGTTCCTGGTGGTCGCCTCGGTGCTGCTGATCGCGGTCGGCACGGTCGTCACCGGTGCGGGACCGCACGCGGGCGACTCCCGCGAGGTCGATCGGATGCACGTCGACTGGGAGACCGTCGCCAAGGGGCACGCCGTGCTCGCCTGGATCGTGGTGACGCTGACGTTCGCCCTGTGGTTCGTCCTGAAGGCGGTCGACGCGCCGAGCGGCCCGCTGCACCGCACCCGTGAGCTGTTCCTGATCCTCCTCGGCCAGGGCGTCATCGGCTATGTCCAGTACTTCACGCACCTGCCGGAACTTCTGGTCGGCCTCCACATGTTCGGCTCGTGCCTGGTGTGGATCGGGGTGCTCCGGGTGCTGCTGTCGCTGCGGGAACGCACCGGCGTGACCGCCGGCCTTCCGGGTTCCTCGACGGAGTCGGCCCTCACCAACGCCTGACGGCCCCCGCGCCCCGGCCCTACGGCTCACTCCAGCCCGTAGACCCGCCGCGCGTTCCCCGCCGCGATCATCCCCGCCACCCGCTGCGCGTCCGCGAGCGACCAGGCGCCCTCGGCGACCCAGCCGCCCAGCAGCCGGGACAGCGCCTCGCGGAAGAGGCGGGCGCCGATCACATGGAGCTCGGGCAGGCCGTGGGCGCCGCTGGAGAAGAGGACCTTGCCGAAGGGTGCCAGCTCCAGGACCTCGGCCAGGACGGCGGCGGCCCGGGCGCCGGTGCGCACCAGGGCCGCGCCCAGGTCCGCGTAGACGTGCGGGAAGACCCCGGCCAGATGCGCGGCGTGCCGGTGGTACGGATAGCCGTGCAGCAGGACCAGGTCCGTTCCGAGACCTGCCGTGGCGCGCACGAAGTCGGTGAGCAGGACGGGGTCGGTGCGGTCGATGCGCAGGCCCGGTTCGCCGAGGCCCGCGTGGAGCTGGAGCGGCCGGCCCGAGGCCACCGCGCTCCACAGCAGATGGCGCAGCAGCACGGGGTCCGACAGGGTGCCTCCGACTCTGCGGCCCGCCAGCCAGCGGCCGGCCGCGCCCCGCACCTCCCCCGGGCCCGGCGGCTCCGGCGCGAGCGCCAGACCGTGCCGTACGCCGGCCACCGAGGTGAACGCCACCGCGTGTGCCGCCGCCCCGTGGATCGACTCGGCGAGATTGGCGAGGAATCCCTCGACGGTGCCGGAGGTGTCGGCCACCTGTTCGGCGAGCAGCTCCAGGCGGACGATCTCGTGTGCCTCGGCTTCCCCGGCGGTCGCCATCTCGGCGGGCCCGGTCAGATCGCCGGGCAGCCCGGTGTCGACGAGGTAGGTGGTGATGCCGCTGCCGCGCAGCAGCCTGCGCCCCGCCTCCAGCACGCCGAGTTCGCGCCGACGGGCGAGATAGCGGGCCGGCGGACAGTGCGGCTCCAGATCGAGCAGCGGCGGACACCAGCGGCGTACGGCGAAGCCCGTCTGGGTGTCGAAAAGGGTCGTACCGGCGGCGGGCGGGCCCTCGGTACGGGCGAGGTGGGCCTCGAAGGTGCCGAGACCCAGCTCGGTACGGACCACGCCGTGGCAGTACTGGTCCACCAGGGACGGCGTTTCGATCATCCGGGCTCCCGTGACTGGACCGTGCCTCCTGAAGGTCCTAACGGGTGAACCGGCGTGAGGTGTTGCTACTGGGCGGTGCGCGTGCCGCCCACCTGGATCCCCGCCATGCGCGTCCACTCGTACGGGCCGGTCTTCACCTTGCCCGCGAACTCGCCGTCGAATGCCTCGTGGACGGTGATGCCGGACTTCTCCACCGCCTTCTCGGCCACGGCGTAGGTGGGCGCCACGAGGTCGCCCCAGGTGCCGTCCTCGCCGACGAGCACGATGCGGGCCCCGCGCTGCCCGATGTACGCGACCTGGCCTTCGGCGCCGCCGTGGGCCTTGGAGAAGGAGTCGATCTGCCGGGCGATCCGGGCCGCCCTGCGCTCGTCCTTGGGGTCAACCTGCTGCGTGTCTGCCATGGTCAGGATGCTACCGACGAGTAGATCGACTGGCGAGAGCAGTGCCCTGTGACGTACGTCGGCTGCCCAGAGGTGTTCGTCAGCGGAGGAACGGATCCACCGCCACCGCGACGAACAGCACAGAGACGTAAGTGATCGACCAGTGGAAAAGCCGCATCTCCTTCAGCTTGGCTCCGGTGGCCTCCGCCTTCGCCCGGTTCTGCAGCGCGTGCGCCTCCCACAGCCACCAGCCGCCCGCCGCCAGCGCGACCGCCGTGTAGAACCAGCCGGTGTAGCCGAGCGGGGTCAGCAGCAGGGAGACCACGACCATCACCCAGCTGTAGATCACGATCTGCCGGGCGACCACCTTGTTGGAGGCGATGACCGGCAGCATCGGCACGCCCACGCGTGCGTAGTCCTCCCTGACCTTCATGGACAGCGGCCAGTAGTGGGGCGGCGTCCAGAAGAACATGACGAGGAAGAGGATGACCGGCGCCCACGACATGGAGTCGGTGACGGAGGACCAGCCGATGAGCACCGGCATGCAGCCGGCGATACCGCCCCACACGATGTTCTGCGACGTACGGCGCTTGAGGATCATCGTGTAGACGACGACGTAGAAGAGGAGGGCTCCGAGCGACAGCCACGCCGACAGCCAGTTGACGGTGAAGCCGAACAGGAGCGTCGAGACGACCGCCAGCGTGATGCCGAAGGCGAGGCACTCGCGCGGGCTGACCATGCCGGTGACCAGCGGGCGCTGGGAGGTGCGGTCCATGAGCGCGTCGATGTCGCGGTCGATGTACATGTTCAGCGCGTTGGCGCCGCCCGCGGACAGGTAGCCGCCGATGCAGGTGAGCAGGACCAGCCTCAGGTCCGGCACGCCCTGCTGGGCGAGGAACATCACCGGAACCGTGGTGATCAGCAGCAGCTCGATGATCCGCGGCTTGGTCAGTGCCACGAACGCCTTGACACGGGCCCCGAACGGCCGGTGGCTCGGGCTCTGGCTCGCACCGAGTTCCCCCACAGCCTTGAAGGCGTGGGAGGTGCCCCCACCCGCTGGACGGGATTCGACGGCCGTCACGCACACCCCTGACAGAGACATCCCAGCGAGCCGTGGCTGTGAACGCCCAGTAAAGGCTCGCGCGTACTCACGCAACTTTAGACGTTGCCCGAAGCGCACCCTTCGCCGGGGGTGGGTCGTGTTGGGCGGTGGCCCTGCCACTGGCGAGTGAGGGGGAAGCACGAGCCGGACCGAGCTCGATTGAGCGATCGGGTGAGCGGGTCCGTATTCAGTTGCCGACTACGGATATGGCGGGTCGGGAGGCGGACCTCCGAGACTCCCGGCAGTCTGGAATGACCCGAAAAGACGCACGTACTTGCGGGGGTAGGCTCAGCAGCGGCCGGTGGGCGCCCGTGCACCGGCATTCGACATGTGGAGAGGAGCCCTGACCCAGGGTGAGCACCAAGCCGACCACCACAGACCTCGAGTGGACCGAGTTGGACCAGCGTGCGGTCGACACCGCGCGTGTCCTGGCCGCCGATGCCGTACAGAAGGTCGGAAACGGCCATCCGGGTACGGCGATGAGCCTGGCGCCGGCCGCCTACACCCTCTTTCAGAAGGTGATGCGCCACGACCCGGCCGACGCCGACTGGGTGGGCCGTGACCGCTTCGTGCTGTCCGCCGGCCACTCGTCCCTGACCCTCTACACCCAGCTCTACCTGGCCGGTTTCGGCCTGGAGCTGGACGACCTGAAGGCCTTCCGCACCTGGGGCTCGAAGACCCCCGGCCACCCCGAGTACGGGCACACGGTGGGCGTGGAGACGACGACCGGCCCGCTGGGCCAGGGTGTCGCCAACGCCGTGGGCATGGCGATGGCCGCCCGCTACGAGCGCGGTCTGTTCGACCCGGACGCCCCGCAGGGCGAGTCCCCCTTCGACCACTTCGTCTACTGCATCGCCGGCGACGGCTGCCTGCAGGAGGGCATCTCGGCGGAGGCGTCCTCGCTGGCCGGCCACCAGAAGCTCGGCAATCTGATCCTTCTGTGGGACGACAACCACATCTCCATCGAGGGCGACACCGCGACCGCTGTCTCCGAGGACACGGTCAAGCGGTACGAGGCCTACGGCTGGCACGTGCAGCGCGTCGCCCCGAAGCCGGACGGCGACCTGGACCCGCACGCGATCTACAACGCCGTCCAGGCAGCGAAGAAGGTCACGGACCGGCCGTCCTTCATCGCGATGCGTTCGATCATCGCCTGGCCCGCGCCGAACGCGCAGAACACCGAGGGCGCGCACGGCTCCGCGCTGGGCGAGGACGAGGTCGCGGCCACCAAGCGGGTCCTCGGCTTCGACCCGGAGAAGTCCTTCGAGGTCGCGGACGAGGTCCTGGCGCACACCCGCGAGGCGCTTCAGCGGGGCCGTGAGGCCAAGGCCGAGTGGGAGAAGTCCTTCCAGCAGTGGCGGGACAACAACCCCGAGCGCGCCGCCGAGTTCGACCGGATCAGCAAGGGCGAGCTGCCCACCGGCTGGGAGGAGAAGCTCCCGGTCTTCGAGGCGGGCAAGGGCGTCGCCACGCGTGCCGCCTCCGGCAAGGTGCTCCAGGCCCTCGGTGCGGTGATCCCCGAGCTGTGGGGCGGTTCCGCCGACCTCGCCGGGTCGAACAACACCACGATCGACAAGAACAGCTCGTTCCTCCCGGCCGACAACCCGCTGCCGGAGGCGAGCCCCTACGGCCGCACGATCCACTTCGGCATCCGCGAGCACTCCATGGCCGCGGAGATGAACGGCATCGCGCTGCACGGCAATACCCGTATCTACGGCGGCACCTTCCTCGTGTTCTCCGACTACATGCGCAACGCCGTGCGCCTGTCCGCGCTGATGCACCTGCCGGTCACGTACGTGTGGACGCACGACTCCATCGGCCTCGGTGAGGACGGCCCCACCCACCAGCCGGTCGAGCACCTGGCCTCGCTGCGCGCGATCCCGGGCCTGAACATCGTGCGCCCGGCCGACGCCAACGAGACCGCCATCGCCTGGCGCGAGATCCTCAAGCGCTGGACGAAGGAGTTCGGCAAGGGCGCCCCGCACGGTCTGGCGCTGACCCGTCAGGGCGTGCCGACGTACGAGCCGAACGAGGACACCACGCGCGGCGGCTACGTGCTGTTCGAGGCGGAAGGCGGCGAGCCGCAGGTCATCCTGATCGCCACCGGGTCCGAGGTGCACGTCGCCGTCGAGGCGCGCGAGCAGCTCCAGGCCGACGGCGTTCCTACGCGGGTCGTGTCGATGCCGTCCGTGGAGTGGTTCGAGGAGCAGGACCAGGGGTACCGGGACAGCGTCCTGCCGCCGTCCGTGAAGGCGCGGGTCGCGGTCGAGGCCGGGATCGGCCTCACCTGGCACAAGTACGTCGGGGATGCGGGACGCATCGTTTCCCTGGAGCACTTCGGTGCTTCGGCCGACGGCAAGGTGCTCTTCCGCGAGTTCGGCTTCACTGCCGAGAACGTCGCATCCGCCGCCCGGGAATCGATCGCCGCCGCCCAGCGCTGACGCTGATACACGACACGTAGGAGATGCATTTTCCATGACAGACGCACTCAAGCGCCTCTCCGAGGAAGGCGTCGCGATCTGGCTGGACGACCTGTCGCGCAAGCGGATCACGTCCGGCAACCTCGCCGAACTGATCGACCAGCAGCACGTCGTGGGCGTCACCACCAACCCGACGATCTTCCAGAAGGCGATCTCGTCGGGCGACGGCTACGAGCAGCAGCTCGCCGACCTCGCCGCCCGGAAGGTCACCGTCGAAGAGGCGATCCGCATGATCACCACCGCGGACGTCCGGGACGCCGCGGACATCCTGCGTCCGGTGTTCGACGCCACCGAGGGCCAGGACGGCCGGGTGTCGATCGAGGTCGACCCGCGGCTCGCGCACAACACCCGGGCCACCGTCGCCGAGGCCAAGCAGCTGGCCTGGCTGGTCGACCGGCCGAACACCCTCATCAAGATCCCGGCGACCCGTGGGGGCCTGCCGGCGATCACCGAGACGATCGGCAACGGCATCAGCGTCAACGTCACGCTGATCTTCTCGCTGGAACGCTACCGCGAGGTCATGGACGCCTACCTCAGCGGCCTGGAGAAGGCCCGCGAGAAGGGCCTGGACCTCTCAAAGATCCACTCGGTGGCGTCCTTCTTCGTCTCCCGCGTCGACACCGAGATCGACAAGCGGATCGACGAGCTGGGCACCGACGAGGCCAAGGCGCTGCGCGGCAAGGCCGCCATCGCCAACGCGCGCCTGGCCTACCAGGCGTACGAGGAGGTCTTCTCCTCGGACCGGTGGAGCGCGCTGGAGAAGGCGGGCGCGAACAAGCAGCGTCCGCTGTGGGCCTCCACCGGCGTGAAGGACAAGGCGTACAAGGACACCTTGTACGTGGACGAGCTGGTGGCGCCGAACACGGTGAACACCATGCCGGAGGCCACCCTGGTGGCCACCGAGGACCACGGCGAGATCACCGGCAACACCGTTGCCGGCACCTACGAGCAGGCGCGCGCCGATCTCGACGCGCTCGCGAAGCTCGGGATCTCGTACGACGAGGTGGTCCAGCTCCTGGAGGACGAGGGCGTCGAGAAGTTCGAGGCCTCCTGGAACGACCTGCTCAAGTCGACCGAGGCGGAACTGCAGCGCCTCGCGCCCTCGGAGGGCTGACATCTTGACATCCGCACACGGAGCGAATCCGCTTCGTGACGCCGCGGACCGACGGCTCCCGCGCATCGCGGGGCCGTCGGGTCTAGTCATTTTCGGCGTTACGGGCGATTTGTCACGTAAAAAGCTGATGCCGGCCGTTTACGACCTGGCAAACCGCGGTCTGCTGCCGCCAGGCTTCTCGCTCGTCGGGTTCGCCCGCCGCGACTGGGAGCACGAGGACTTCGCCAGGGTGGTCCACGACGCAGTCAAGGAGCACGCCCGTACGCCGTTCCGCGAGGAGGTCTGGCAGCAGCTCATCCAGGGGATGCGCTTCGTCCAGGGCACCTTCGACGACGACGACGCGTTCGAGCGGCTGCGCGGGACGATCGAGGAGCTCGACAAGGCGCAGGGCACGGGCGGCAACTTCGCCTTCTACCTCTCCGTGCCGCCCAAGTCCTTCCCGGTGGTCATCCAGCAGCTGAAGAAGCACGGCCTCGCCGACCAGCCGGCTGGCTCCTGGCGCCGCGCGGTCATCGAGAAGCCGTTCGGCCACGACCTGAAGTCGGCCGAGGAGCTCAACAAGGTCGTGCACGAGGTCTTCGCCCCGGACCAGGTCTTCCGCATCGACCACTACCTGGGCAAGGAGACCGTCCAGAACATCCTGGCGCTGCGCTTCGCCAACACGATGTTCGAGCCGATCTGGAACCGGTCCTTCGTGGACCACGTGCAGATCACGATGGCCGAGGACATCGGCATCGGCGGCCGCGCGGGCTACTACGACGGCATCGGGGCCGCCCGTGACGTCATCCAGAACCACCTGCTGCAGTTGCTGGCGCTGACGGCCATGGAGGAGCCCGCCTCCTTCGACGCCGACGCGCTCGCCGCGGAGAAGACGAAGGTGCTCGGCGCGGTACGGCTGCCGAAGGACCTGGGCGCCTCGACCGTGTTCGGGCAGTACACGGCCGGCTGGCAGGGCGGCGAGAAGGTCATCGGGTACCTCGAGGAAGAGGGCATCGACAAGAAGTCGAAGACCGACACCTACGCCGCGGTGAAGCTGGCGATCGACAACCGCCGCTGGGCAGGCGTGCCGTTCTACCTGCGCACCGGAAAGCGGCTGGGCCGCCGGGTGACGGAGATCGCGGTCGTCTTCCAGCGCGCCCCGCACTCCCCCTTCGACACCACGGCCACCGAGGAGCTGGGCCAGAACGCGGTCGTCATCCGCGTCCAACCGGACGAGGGCGTCACCGTGCGCTTCGGTTCCAAGGTGCCCGGCACCTCGATGGAGATCCGGGACGTGTCCATGGACTTCGCCTACGGCGAGTCCTTCACGGAGTCCAGCCCGGAGGCGTACGAGCGCCTGATCCTGGACGTGCTGCTGGGTGACGCCAACCTCTTCCCGCGGACCGAGGAGGTCGAGCTGTCCTGGAAGATCCTCGACCCGATCGAGGAGTACTGGGACAAGCACGGCAGGCCCGCGCAGTACCCGGCCGGCACCTGGGGGCCCGTCGAGGCGGACGAGATGCTTCAGCGAGACGGACGGAGCTGGCGCCGGCCATGAAGATAGACCTCACGGACACCACGGCCAGCAAGATCAACAAGGCGCTGGTGGAGGGCCGCCGAGCGATCGGCACACCCGCCGTCGGCATGGTGCTCACGCTGGTCATCGTCACCGACGAGGAGAACGCCTACGACGCGCTGAAGGCCGCGAGCGAGGCCTCGCGCGAGCACCCCTCGCGCACCCTCGTGGTCATCAAGCGCGTCTCGCGTTCGCCGCGCGACCGCACCTCCTCGCGTCTGGACGCGGAGGTGCGGGTGGGCGCGGAAGCCGGCACCGGCGAGACGGTGGTGCTGCGGCTGTACGGCGAGGTGGTGGACCACGCCCAGTCCGTGGTGCTGCCGCTGCTGCTGCCCGACGCGCCGGTCGTCGCCTGGTGGCCGGTGAACGCGCCGCTCGACCCGGCGAACGACCCGCTCGGCGCACTCGCGCAGCGCCGGGTGACGGACTCCTACACGGCGGAGGCGCCGGTACGGGAGTTGAGCGCCCGGGCCGATGCCTACACACCCGGCGACACGGACCTGTCGTGGACCCGCATCACGCCTTGGCGCTCGATGCTGGCCGCGGCCCTCGACCAGGTCACCTGCGAGGTGCGGAAGGTCGAGGTGGAGGGCGAGGAGTTCAACCCGAGCTGCGAACTCCTGGCGATGTGGCTGGCGAACCGCTTGGACGTCCGGGTGAAGCGCTCGCTCTCCTCGGGCCCTGGCCTGACCGCGGTCCGCATGGAGACGAGCTGCGGCCCGATCGCCCTGGGCCGCGCGGACGGCTCGCTCGCGACCCTGTCCATCCAGGGCCAGCCGGACCGGGCCGTGGCGCTCAAGCGCCGGGAGACGGCCGAGCTGATCGCGGAGGAGCTGCGGCGGCTCGACCCGGACGACACGTACGCGTCGGCGCTGCGGTACGGGGTGGACCGGCTGAACACGGAGGCCGGCGACCCCGTGGCCGACGAGCCTGCGGCTCAGGAGCCGGAGGCGGTCGAGGCCCCCGTGGAGACGGCCGCGAAGGCACCCGCGAAGAAGGCCACCAAGAAGGCCCCGGCGAAGAAGGCGGCCGCCAAGTGACTGCTCCCCAGCTCGTCGTGCACCGCGACAAGGAGTTGATGGCCCAGGCCGCGGCGGCCCGGCTGATCACGAAGATCGTGGACGCGCAGGCCTCGCGCGGCTCCGCGTCGGTCGTGCTCACCGGTGGCCGCAACGGCAACGGCCTGCTCGCCGCGCTCGCCGCCGCGCCGGCCCGGGACGCCATCGACTGGGGGCGTCTGGACCTGTGGTGGGGCGACGAGCGGTACCTGCCGGAGGGCGACCCGGAGCGCAACGTGACCCAGGCCCGGGAGGCTCTGCTCGACTCCGTGCCGCTGGACCCGAAGCGCGTGCACGCCATGCCCGCGTCGGACAGCCCGTACGGGGCGGACGTGGAGTCTGCGGCCGAGGCGTACGCGGCGGAACTGGCCCGGGCCGCGGGTCCCGAGAACCACGGCTCTGTGCCCACCTTCGATGTGCTGATGCTGGGCGTCGGCCCGGACACGCATGTGGCGTCGCTGTTCCCGGAACTGCCGGCGGTACGGGAGACGGAACGAACGGTCGTCGCCGTCCACGGCGCGCCGAAGCCGCCGCCGACGCGTATCTCCCTCACGCTGCCGGCGATCCGGGCGGCGCGCGAGGTGTGGCTGCTGGCGGCGGGCGAGGACAAGGCGCAGGCGGTGGCGATCGCCCTGTCGGGTGCGGGCGAGATCCAGGCGCCCGCGGCGGGCGCGCACGGCCGCTCGCGCACGCTGTGGCTGCTGGACGCGGCGGCGGCGTCGAAGCTGCCGCGCTCTTTGTACCCACCGGCGTCGCCGTGAGGAACGGGGGCGGCAGCGGGTGACCCGACTGCCGCCCCGTCGCCTCGGTTGACCCCCTCGAGCAGAGGCTTCACATTTTCTGCACCAGACTTTCATGTACTGGTCAACTTTTGTGTAAGCTCCTGGCGCACCAGCCGCACCATCGAGGGGGGACCTCATGCGTATACGCTTCGCGCTGACCGCCGTCACGGCGGCAGCGCTCGCCGTCGTCGTCGCGAGCCCGGCCCAGGCCACCGAGTACTCCTCCGCCCTGAAGATCAAGGGCGTCCAGTACGACGCACCGGGGCGGGACTCCAACAACTGCCGTACGGGCAACAGCAAGAACGAGTACCTGACGATCAAGAACTACTCGCGCAGCACGACGGTCAACCTGAAGGGCTACGTCGTCAAGGACGCCGCCGGCAACCGGTTCACCTTCCCCGCGAACCACTACCTCCAGCCCGGCGACTACGTGAACCTGCGCGGGGGCCACGGCACCGACTCGGACGCAGGGAACGTCGTCTACCGCCAGAACTGCAACTTCATCTGGAACAACGACAAGGACACCATCTACCTGTACAAGCGGTCTGGTGCCCACGCGGACACCCACGCTTACACCAAGTCCCACGACGACCGGGACGGCAACGGTTACATCACCTTCCACGGCTGATGCCGCGCCGTCCCGGGAGGATGACCGTGAACCCGTACGGGAGCACAGTGACCACGGGGCGCTGACCACCACCGCGAGCGGTGCGCGGATCAGGTGCGCCTACAGCGCGGGCGCCTGGCGCTGGACGTACGCGTGACCGGGGGCGGCCGTCTCCTCGGCCGCCCCCGCACGAGTCGCCGCGGCGGGCTCGGTCACTTGACCGAGCCCGCCATCACGCCTTGCACGAAGTGCCGCTGGAACGCGAAGAACACGACCACCGGCACGATCAGCGACAGGAACGCCCCCGGCGCCAGTACATCGATGTTGCTGCCGAACTGCCGTATCTGCGACTGGAGTTCGACGGTCAGCGGTTGTGAGGAGCTGTCCGCGAACAACAGCGCCACCAGCATGTCGTTCCACACCCACAGGAACTGGAAGATGGCCAGGCTCGCGATCGCGGGCCGCCCCACCGGCAGGACCAGCCGGGTGAAGATCCGCCACTCGCTCCCCCCGTCCATCCGCGCCGCCTCCAGCATCTCCTTCGGCATCTCCGCGAAGTAGTTCCGCAGCAGGAACACCGCGAACGGCAGCCCGTACGCCACGTGGAAGAGGACCACGCCGGGGATCGTCCCGAACAGGCCCAGCGCGCCGAAGAGCTTCGCCACCGGCAGCAGACCGATCTGCACCGGTACCACCAGCAGCGCCACCACCAGCAGGAACAGCGGCTCCCGCCCGGGGAAGTCCAGCCACGCGAACGCGTACCCGGCGAGCGCCGCCAGCACGACCACCAGCACCGTCGCCGGCACGGAGATCAGCACGGTGTTCCAGAAGGCCTGCGTGATCCCGGCGTTCTTCAGCAGCGCCGAGTAGTTGTCGAAGGACAGCTGCCCGGGGCTGACCAGCGCTGTCCACCAGCCGCCCTTCGCCGTGTCCTCCGACGACCGCAGCGACGACACGAACAGCCCCGCCAGCGGGGTCAGCCAGACCAGGCCGACCACCACCAGGAAGGCCTGCACCAGCCCGTTGCCCAGTCCCCGCCTCACCGCGTTCATCGCTGACTCCTTCGGAAACGCCGGACGTTGAAGACCATCGCGGGGATCACCAGCAGCAGGAGCAGCACGCCCAGCGCACTGCCGAGGCCCTGGTTGTTGCCGCCGCCGAACGACACCAGCCACATCTGGGTGGCGAGCACGGTCGCGTCCTCCTGCACCGGCCCGGGCGCGATGATGTAGACGAGGTCGAACACCTTCATCACGTTGATGACGAGGGTCACGAAGACCACGGTCAGCACCGGTGCCAGCAGCGGCACCGTGATCCGCCGGAAGATCTGCCATTCGTTCGCCCCGTCCATCCGCGCCGCCTCCAGCGCGTCCCGCGGGAGCGTCGACAGCCCGGCGCCGATCAGCACCATCGCGAAGCCGGTCCAGATCCACAGGTACGCCCCGATGATCGCGGGCGTGACCAGCGTCGGCCCGAGCCACGACACGCCCTGGTACGGCGCCGCGAAGTTCGAGGACGGCAGCTTCACCGTGTACGAGCCGGACTTCAGCCCCGGGAAGCGGAAGGAGCCGTCGGCCGCCGTCGTGGTACCGGCCACCGTCCGCCCGTCGCGCACGGCCTCGACCTTCACCCCGGGCAGCCCGCTCTCCCGCGGGTCCACCTTCCCCTGCTTCCCGCCGCCACCGGGCGTGAAGTCCAGGTAGACGACCCCGCGCAGTTCGTCCGCCGCGGCCTTCTTCCCGGCCGCCGCGTACGCGGGCGAGGCATCCTTCGGCAGGTCCTTGGGCAGCACGCCGACCATCGGAAGTGTCACCGAGTCACCCGGTGAGGCGCCCGCACTCGTCGCGTACGACCCGTCACGGCCCTGCGTCAGGCCCTGCCCCTCGCGCACCCGCGCCGTCGGATACGACGACGCGCCCTTGAACGCGTCGTGGATCGAGACCGCGGCCGCGTTCAGCACCCCCTTGTTGGGGTCCTCGTCGTAGGCGAGCCGGAAGATGATGCCGGCGGCGAGGAAGGACACCGCCATCGGCATGAACAGCAGCAGCTTGAACGCCGTCGACCAGCGGACCTTCTCCACCAGCACGGCCAGGATCAGGCCGAGGCCCGTCAGCAGCGCCGGGGCCACGACCACCCAGATGGTGGTGTTCCGGATGGCCTTCAGCGTCGCCGGGTCGCGGAACATCTCGGCGTAGTTGTCGCCGCTCACGAACCGGGTGCCGGAGGCGTCGAAGAAGCTGCGGCCGATCGAGAACAGCACGGGGTAGACGACGAGCGCACCGAGCAGCAGCAGCGCGGGGAACACGAACAGCAGGGCGATGATCCGCCCCCGCCGCCGGGTGCGGCGCCTCACGGCGGCACCGGCGGCGGTCGGCGGGCTCGCCTCATTCACGAGCGTGGCAGTCATGGCCGGTCAGCCCTGGTACGCCTTGGCCGCCGCGTCCTCCAGCTGGGCCGCGGTCGCCTTCGGGTTCGACGGGTCGCGCAGGAAGTCCTGCAGCAGCTTCCACTCGCCCGCGCCCTTGGTGCCGCCGAAAGCCGCCGGCGCCTGGTCGGACATGTCGAAGCGGACCGAATCGCCCGCCGCGATCAGGGACTTGGCCGTCGCACGCGTCACGTCGTCGCCGTAGGAGGAGGGGTCGAGCTGCTTGTTCGGGGACAGGAAGCCGCCCGCCTTCGCCCACACGGCCGCGGCCTCGGGGGTCGCCAGGTACTCCAGCAGCTTCATGCCGGCTTTGGCGTTCTTGCCGTCCTTGAGGACGGCCGCCGCGTCACCGCCGCTGACGACCGGTGCCGTACCGCCGTCGACCGACGGGAACGGGAAGAAGTCCGCGTCCTTGCCGATGGTCTTGCCGAACTGGTCGTGTGCGACCCCGGCCACGAAGTCGCCCTCGTAGACCATGCCCGCCTGGGGCTTGGGCCCGAACACCTTCTCCACAGAGCCCGGGAAGTCGGTGTTCAGGGCCTCCTTCTGTCCGCCCGCGATCAGCTGCTTGTCCTTGAACAGCTTGCCCAGCGTGGTGAGCGCCTTGACCACGCTCGGGTCCGTCCACTTGAGCTTGTGCTCGGCGAGCGCGTCGTACTTCTCGGGACCGGCCTGGGAGAGGTAGATGTTCTCGAACCAGTCGGTGAGGGTCCAGCCGTCCTCGCCCGCGACCGCGAAGGCGGCGAGGCCCGAGTCGGAGATGGTGTGCCCGGCCTTCAGCATCTCGTCGTACGTCTTCGGCGGCTTGACCCCGGCCTGGTTGAGCGCGTCGGGGCTGTACCAGACGGTCGACTTGTGGGCGGCCTTGAAGTACAGGCCGTACAGGGTGCCGTCGACGCTGCCGTACTTCTTCCACACCGGCGCGTAGTTGCTGTCGACCGACTTCTCGGTGGTCGCGGACAGCTGCTGGAGCCAGCCCTTCTTGGCGAACTGCTGGAGCACGCCGACCTGCGGGACCATCACGACGTCCGGCGCGTTGCCGCCCTCGATCTTGCTGCCGACGACGGTGGAGACGTTGTCGCCGGTCGAGATGAACTGGGTCTTGGCGCCGGTCTTCTCGCTGAACGCGTCCAGGACCTTCTGGAAGTTCTTCTGCTCGCTGCCGGTCCAGACGCCGGCCACGGTGACCGTCTGGCCGCTGAGGGCCTTGTCACCGCCGCCCGCGGTGACGGGGCCGCCGCCGCAGGCGGTCGCGCCGAGTGCGAGGGCGAGGGCGGTGCAGCCGGTGAGCAGGGTGGTACGTCGTCGCATCATCGTTGATGTCCCTTCGGGGATGGGGGAATGGACGGGATCAGAGGTCGGTGCCGTCGCTGATCCACCAGGCGGCCGTCGAGCCGGGGAGCACCCCGGGCGGGCAGGGGCCGCTGGACAGCAGGGGGGTGCCGGAGACCGGCGCGGGCGTGGGGGCGGTACCGAAGTTGACGGCGCAGACCAGGTCGTCGCCGCGTGCGAAGGCCAGGACGCCGGGCGGGGTGTCCAGCCAGCGCATCGTGCCCTCGCCCAACTGCGGGAGCGAGGAGCGCAGTTGGAGGCCGTCGCGGTACAGGTGCCAGAAGGAGCGGGTGTCGGCGAGGGCGCGGTCGGTGGCGTGCTCGGCGAACCACTCCGGCTGCGGCAGCCAGGGCTTGGCCCCCTCGGCGCCGGAGGTGAAGCCGAACGGGGAGGCCTGCCCGGACCAGGGCAGCGGCACCCGGCAGCCGTCGCGGATCCGGGCGCGGCTTCCGGTGCGGCGGAAGATCGGGTCGGTGAGCACGTCGTCGGGCAGGTCGACGACCTCGGGCAGGCCGAGCTCCTCGCCCTGGTAGATGTACGCGGCCCCGGGCAGCGCCAGCATCAGCAGCGCGGCGGCGCGGGCGCGGGCGGCACCGAGGCCGCTGCCCTGCGGGGTGGGTTCTCCGTAGCGGGTGACGGTGCGGACCTGGTCGTGGTTGTTGAGGACCCAGGTGACCGTGGAGCCCGTGCCGGCGATGTCCTGCATGGCCTCGGAGATCACCTTGCGGAAGGCGTCGGGGTCCCAGGGGGCGCTGAGCAGGTCGAAGAAGAAGGCCTGGTGCAGCTCGTCCGGGCGGACGTACTTCGCGTGCTCGCGGGCGGTCGGAACCGAGACCTCGCCGACCAGGAGGCGCTCACGGCCGTCGCGTGACGTGTACTCCTCGCACACCGATCGCCAGTGGCGCCACACGTCGTGCACCTCGGGCTGGTTCCAGGCGAGCGGGTTGACCGAGTCGCGGGTGCGGGCGTCGGCCTCCGGGTCCGGGGAGTCGGGCAGCTCCGGGTGCTTGAACAGCCCGGCGGCGACGTCGATGCGGAAGCCGTCGACGCCCCGGTCCAGCCAGAAGCGCAGCACGCGGTCGAACTCGGCGGGGACCTCGGGGTCGCGCCAGTTCCAGTCGGGCTGCTCGGGCGTGAACATGTGCAGGTACCACTGGCCGGGGCGGCCGTCCGCCTCCGTGACGCGGGTCCAGGCCGGGCCGCCGAACATGGCGTGCCAGTTGTTGGGCGGCTCGGAGCCGTCGGGCCCGCGGCCGTCGGCGAAGTGGAAGCGGGCGCGGGCCTGGCTGCCGGGCGGCGAGGCGAGGGCCTCGCGGAACCACGGGTGCTCGCTGGAGCAGTGGTTGGGGACGATGTCCAGGAGCACCTTGATGCCGAGCCGCCGGGCGGCCGCCGTGAGCAGGTCGAACTCGGCGAGGTCGCCGAAGAGCGGGTCGACGTCGCAGTAGTCGGAGACGTCGTAGCCGTGGTCCTGCTGCGGGGAGGGGTAGAAGGGGCTCAGCCAGATCCCGTCGACGCCGAGCTTCTTCAGGTACGGCAGGCCGGCCCTGACGCCGGCCAGATCGCCGATGCCGTCGCCGGTGCTGTCCAGGAAGCTGCGGACGTACACCTGGTAGATCACTGCGTCGCGCCACCAGCGACGGGTGTCGATGTGCTTGGGACTCACCCCGTTGACCTGTCTGTGCGTGCTAACGGTTATGCATGCATGTTAAGTAGCGGTTTCACGAGGGTGTCAACGAACAGTACGAAAGCTACCGGGGGGTTGGGGTGTCAAATCCAGACTTATCGGTGCGACGAGCAGTCAGATGAGACGTCCGCGTTACCTAACAAGCAACTAGCGATGCGAGATGGCGGCCAGCTCGCGCGCCAGGCGTCGCACTGCCGACTCGGGCGTCTCCCGCCCCGTCAGCGCGTCGTGCACCACCGCCTGCACCGCCAGGCTGACCTGGTCGTAGCGCGGGCTCTTGGGGCGCGGTGCGGCCGCGAGCACGGCGGCGCGCAGAGTCGGCAGATACGGGAACTGCCGTACGAGTTCGGGGTCGTCGTAGAGCGCGGCGCGCACGGGCGGCAGCGCCCCACGGGTGAGCACCTGGCGTTGGACGCCCTCGCTGGTGAGGTACGCGATCAGACGCGCGGCCGACTCGGGGTGGCGCGCATGGCTGTTGACGGCCAGGTTGGAGCCGCCGAGCACACTCGTCCCCGGCCCGTCAGGCCCCGGCAGCGGGACGGCGCCGATCCTCCCGGCCACCTTCGAGCCCGGGGCGGAAGCGGCGACGTACGCGTACGGCCAGTTACGCAGGAAGAGAAGCCGGCCCTCCTGGAAGGCCTGCTTGGACTCCTCCTCCTTGTACGTCAGCGCCTGCTTGGGAATCCACCCCTCGCGGACGCCACGGGCGAGGAAACCGATCCCCTGGCGTGCCGCGTCGGAATTGACGGTGACACGGGCACCCTCGTCGCCGAGGATGGTGCCGCCCGCCGAGTACACGGCCTCGGCCGCGTTGACGGTGAGGCCCTCGTAGGGCAGGAACTGGCCCGCATAGCCGCCGAGCCCGTACTCGGGCGCGATGGTCTTCGCGTCGTGTTCCAGCTCGGCCCAGGTGCGCGGCGGTGCCACGCCCTCCTTGGCGAGGATGTCCTTGCGATACAGGAGAAGCCCGGCATTCGTGACATACGGGACGGCGTACAGCTGTCCGTCGTAGGTGGCCGTGTCGACGACCGGCGGCAGGAAGGTCTTCAGCGGGAACCGGTCGCGCGGCAGCGGGCGGATCCAGCCGGCCGCCGCGAACTCGGAGGTCCAGGCGACGTCGATGTTCAGGACGTCGAACCGGCTGCGGTCGCCGCCGCGCAGGTCGGTGGTCATCTGTGCATGCGTCTCGTCGGCGGAGTCCGGCAGCTCGACGAGGGTGACCTTCTCGCCGGGATGGGTACGGTTCCAGCCCTGAAGGAGCGGGCCGAGGTAGCCGGTGAGATCTCCCGCGGTGGCCAGGGTGAGCGGGCCACGGCCCCCGGCACTCCCCTCGTCGGCACGGGCGCCGGAGGCTACGTAACCGGTCATGACCACGGCGAGGACGAGGAGGCACCTACCGGCGGCGCGTATCCACCGCATAGGTTCCTCCCTGTACACATGCACATGGCTCCGGGCACCTTCGCCCAGGAGTCAGAGGCCATGTATACCTGTTAGGTATGGGCGATACTAGGGCCTGGAGCACATTGTGAGCAGACAGGAGGTCAGCACGAGTGCGCCTGCCCCTCCTGGCACTCCTCGCGCGCGGCCCCGCCCACGGCTACGAGCTCAAACAGGACCTTGAGCAACTGCTGGGCTCCGCGTACCCTCAGCCGAACGTCGGCCAGATCTACGTGACCCTCGGCCGCCTCGAGAAGTCGGGACTGATCGAGGGCGAGGACGTCGAGCAGTCCAGCCGGCCCAACAAAAAGGTCTACCACCTCACAGACGCCGGGCGGGAGGCGCTGCACGCCTGGTTCGAGGAGACCGAGGACGAGCCGCGGGTACGGGACGAGTTCTTCATGAAGCTGGCGCTCGCCCCGCGGACCGGTCTCGCCGACCAGATCGCCCTGATCAACAAGCAGCGGCGCCAGTACCTCAACACCATGCGCGACCTGTCGAGACTGGCCGCCGCCGAAGACCGCGACAACCGTATCGCCCACCTGCTGATCGAGGGCGCGATGCTGCACCTGCAGGCCGACCTCGACTGGCTGGAGCGGTGCCAGGAGGAACTGGAGGAGCTGGGATGAGCGAGCGCCCCACTCCTCTGCTGCGCGCCGAGGGCCTGGTCAAGACCCACCACGGCGAGGGAGCCCCGGCGCACGCCGTGCGCGGGGTCGATCTCAGCCTGTCGCACGGTGAGTTCGTGGCGGTCACCGGCCCGTCCGGCGCCGGGAAGTCGACCCTGCTGCACCTGCTCGGCGGGTTGCAGCGACCCGACGGCGGCAGCATCTGGCTGGACGGCGAGCGCACCGACTCCTACAGCGAGGCCCGCTGGGCCGTAGAGCGCAGGAAGCGCATCGGGATCGTCTTCCAGTTCTTCAACCTGGTCTCCGACCTGTCGGTCGCGGACAACGTGGAGCTGCCCGCCCTGCTCGCCGGCGTGCCGCCGAAGCAGGCGCGGGCCGAGCGGGAGGCGCTGCTGGCCGAGCTGGGCCTGACAGGCAAGGAGCGCAGCATGCCGGGCGAGCTGTCCGGCGGCGAGCAGCAGCGGGTCGCGCTCGCCCGCGCCCTGGTCAACCATCCGCCGCTGCTGCTCGCCGACGAGCCCGCCGGCAGCCTCGACAGCAAGGGCACCCGCGAGGTGATGCGGCTGATGTCCCGCTTCCACCAGCGCGGCCAGACCATCCTGCTGGTCACCCATGACGCCCGGCTGGCGAGCGCCGCCGACCGCGTCATCAGCTTCTTCGACGGGCGGATCGTCGACGACGCCGAGCTGGACGCCACGCCGCCGCGCCGGGCCGGGACCTCTGGTGTGTCCGGCGTGCTGGAGTTGAAGGACTGAGTGCGGTGTACGACCACCTGACGTGCTCGGGCGCCCTCCCAGGGTCCAGGGGCTGAAGCCTGTGCGAGCCACCCTGCGCTGGGCGCACTCCGATCTGCGCACGCACCGCGGCGAGGCACTGTTCATGGTGCTCGCCACCGCCGGCATCGTCGCCTCCCTGCTGCTGGCCACGGCCCTGTTCGGGTACGCCACGAACCCCTGGCAGCGCATCTTCACGCAGGCGCGCGGCGCGCACGTGTGGATCCACACCGCCCGCTCCGCCGACGCGGCCGTCCTCGCCCACCTGGACGGCGTCGAATCCGTCGCCGGGCCCTACCCGACCGAGCCCGCCGCCCTCGCCTCCCGTGGCGCCCGCGCCTCCGTAGAGCTGCGTGCCACCCCCGGGCGGCCTTCCGTCGGCCGGCCGCTGCTCACCTCGGGACACTGGCTGGATCCCGCTGACCCGGGCGGCGTGGTGGTGGAGAGCCGGCTCGCCCGGGCGCTGCTGACCGAGCCCGGGGACACCCTGACGGTCGCCGGTACGGCCCGGACACTGACCGTGGTCGGGATCGCGGACAGCGCCGAACCCCGCTACCGCCCCGGTGAACAGCCCGGACTCGTCTGGGCCCTGCCGTCCGCCGTGCGCAATGCCGGCGGAGAGGTGACCGGGCTGCGCCTGTCCGACCCCGACGACACGGACTACGCCGTCCAGCGCGCCGTCACGGTGCTGGGAGCCGGCGCGGTCACCGAGGTCTCGACCTGGCAGCAGGCGCGGGCCGAGGCTCAGGGCGACAACCGGCTGCTGGGGCAGGTCCTCGGCCTGTTCGGTCTGGGTGCGCTGGTGGCCGCCGGATTCGCCGTGCACGGGGCGATCGGCACCCGGGTGCGGGGGCATCTGCGGGACATCTCGGTGCTGAAGGCGATCGGCTTCACCCCCGGCCAGGTTGTCCGCGTCTTCCTGCTCCAGCACCTGACCTACGCCCTGCTCGGCGCGGTGGCCGCGGCCGCCCTCACCCAGGGGCTGGGCCGCCGGATCCCGGGGCGCTTCGGGGACGCGGTCGGCGTGTGGCAGGGGCTGCCGGGACACACCGTGGCGCTGTTCGCCGTCCCGGCCGGAGCGGTGCTGTTCATCGCCGCCACCACCGGGCTCGCTGCCTGGCGGGCGGGACGGGTGCCTCCGGTGCCGGTGCCACGGCCGGCGGCACCGGCCGGCGGACGTCTGACGGCCCTGGCGCGCGGCGCCCTCGGTCTGCGGCTGCCGCCCGCGCTGGTCCTGGGCTGGCACCGGGCGTTCGCACGCCGCCCCCGGTCGCTGGCCACGGTCGCCCGGCTCGCCCTGCCGCTGCTGCTGATCGTGGTGGCGATGAGCGCGTGGACCACCATCGACCGCTTCCACTCGAGGCCCGACGAGGTCGGGCTCGCCACCGCCCTCACCGTGCGCCCCGACAGCGGTCTCGGCGAGGCGGCCGCACGCGCCCTGCTGGAACGCGACCGGCACGTCGCCGTCGCCTACCCGGGCGTCGAGGTGGCCGCCCTGGTGCCGGGCCAGACGGCCACCATCGCCCTGCGCGGCCTGGGCACCCACCAGAACCCCTACCCCTACGCCCTCGCCGAGGGCCGTCCCGCTCGGGGCCCCGACGAGGCCGTGGCCGGGCAGGGGCTGCTCGACCTGCTGGATGTGCGGGTCGGCGACTGGGTCCGGATGACGGTGGGCGACCAGCCGCAGATCCTGCACATCGTGGGCCGCAGCATCGAACCGGAGAACGCCGGCCGGGTCATCTCCACCTCGCTCGACACCCTCCGCGAGAACGACCCGGGCCTGCGTCCCACCCTCTACGAGCTCCGGCTGCGCCCGGGCGCCGACCCGCACCAGGTCGCCGGCGACCTGGCCAGGGCCGCCCACGGACACCTGGACGTGCACCCGGTGGCGAACCCGGCGGACGGTCTCTCACCGCTGCGCGGTGTCGTCGCCGGACTGATCGCCGTGCTCGCGCTCATCGGGATCGTCGAACTGCTGACCGCGATCGGCGGCACCGTCCGCGAGGGCGAACGGGATCTCCTTGCGCTCAAGGCGATCGGCCTGTCCCCACGGCAGATCACCGCGATCACGGTCACGGCCACCGCCTGTACCGCCCTGGCCGCGGTGGTCGTCGGTACGGCGCTGGGTCTGCCCCTCGCCCACTGGCTGATCGACGCCCAGGGCCGCTCCAGCGGTATCGGCGCCGGGCTGGCCCGGGGCCCCTCCCCCGTCCTCCTGCTGTTGTTCGGGGCCGCGGCCGTGGTGGGAGCCGCCGCGCTCGCCGCCCTGCCCGCGGCCCGCGCGGCCCGCCGCCGGCTCGCGGACACGTTGAGCGCGGTGGCCTGAGCACGATGGTCTGAGCCGGGAGCCGGGGACGGACGGCCGTGCCGCCCGCCTCCTGCCCTGGCTCTAACGACCGCGCCATTCCCGGTACTTGGCGACCAGGGCCTTGCTGGACTCGTCCAGGCCCGGTACTTCGGCGCCCTCGGTCAGCGCGGGCTCGACGCGCTTGGCGAGGACCTTGCCCAGCTCCACACCCCACTGGTCGAAGGAGTCGATGTTCCAGATCGCGCCCTGGACGAACACCTTGTGCTCGTAGAGGGCGATGAGCTGGCCGAGGACCGACGGGGTCAGCTCCTTGGCGAGGATGGTGGTGGTCGGGTGGTTGCCCTTGAACGTCTTGTGGGGCACCAGCTCCTCCGGCACTCCCTCCGCGCGCACCTCGTCCGGGGTCTTACCGAAGGCCAGCGCCTGGGTCTGGGCGAAGAAGTTCGCCATCAGCAGGTCGTGCTGGGCCTTCAGCTCGTCGGCGAGCTCGGCGACCGGGTTCGCGAAGCCGATGAAGTCGGCCGGGATCAGCTTGGTGCCCTGGTGGAGGAGCTGGTAGTAGGCGTGCTGCCCGTTGGTGCCCGGGGTGCCCCACACCACCGGGCCGGTCTGCCACTGCACCGGGTGCCCGTCGCGGTCCACCGACTTGCCGTTGGACTCCATGTCCAGCTGCTGGAGATACGCGGTGAACTTGGACAGATAGTGCGAGTAGGGCAGCACGGCGTGCGACTGGGCGTCGTGGAAGTTGCCGTACCAGATGCCCAGCAGGCCGAGGAGCAGCGGCACGTTGGACTCGGCGGGCGCGGTCCTGAAGTGCTCGTCGACGGTGCGGAAGCCGTCGAGCATCTCCCGGAAGCGGTCCGGGCCGATGGCGATCATCAGGGACAGGCCGATCGCCGAGTCGTAGGAGTAGCGGCCGCCGACCCAGTCCCAGAACTCGAACATGTTGGCCGTGTCGATGCCGAAGTCCTCGACCTTCTCGGCGTTCGTCGACAGTGCCACGAAGTGCTTGGCGACCGCCTCCTGGCCGGCCTTCAGCTCGCCCAGCAGCCACTTGCGGGCCGAGGTCGCGTTGGTGATCGTCTCGATCGTGGTGAACGTCTTGGAGGCGATGATGAACAGCGTCTCCGCCGCGTCCAGGTCGCGGGTGGCCTCGTGCAGGTCGGCGCCGTCCACGTTGGACACGAAGCGGACCGTCAGGTCGCGGTCGGTGTAGGCGCGCAGCGCCTCGTACGCCATCGCGGGGCCCAGGTCGGAGCCGCCGATGCCGATGTTGACGACGTTCTTGATCCGCTTGCCCGTGTGGCCGATCCACTCGCCCGACCGGACCCGGTTCGCAAAGTCGGTCATCTTGTCGAGCACCGCGTGCACCTTGGGCACCACGTTCTCACCGTCGACCTCGATCACCGCGTCCCGGGGCGCGCGCAGGGCGGTGTGCAGGACCGCGCGGTTCTCGGTGGTGTTGATCTTCTCGCCGCGGAACATGGCGTCGCGCAGCCCGAAGACGTCCCGCGCGGCGGCCAGCTCGCGCAGCAGCCGCAGCGTCTCGTCGGTGACCAGGTGCTTGGAGTAGTCGACATGCAGATCGCCGACCTGGAGGGCGTACCCGCTGCCGCGGCCCGGATCCGCCGCGAACAACTCGCGCAGCCGCACCTCGCCGAGCTCCTCGCGGTGCTTGGCCAGAGCGGTCCACTCGGGCGTCTGGTTGAGCCTGGTACGGCTGTCTGCGTTCATCTGAGGGTTCAGCCTTCTTCCTTGCCTGTGCTGCTGCGTAGCTCGCTCCGCTGCCGGTCCCAACCTAATTGATCCCGATGCGGCCTGACCTCTTGTCACGCCGTCCTCCGGGGCAACAACAGGTACGTCCGCCTTGCGCGCGTGTGTCAACGAGGTGACGGCTAGCGCGAAGAGCGCGGCGGCGAGCAGCGCGGGCCCGTTCAGCCCGTATGTCCGTGCCACGGCTCCGCCGAGCAGGGCGCCGAGCGGGGCGCCCGACGTGGAGGCGGTGCGGAAGGCGGCGGCGATACGGCCCATCATGGTCTCGGGGCTGCGGTGCTGCATCAGGGTGACCTGGTTGACGTTCCACACCATGCCCATGGCGCCGAACAGCAGCATGCCCGCGAGCAGCGCTCCCGTGTGGCGGACGGTCCCGATGAGCAGCAGGCATGCCGTCTGGACGACGCCGGCGACGAGCAGGGCGCGCAGGCGTCCGGTGCGGTGCGCGATCCGCTGGGCGGCGAGTCCACCGATGAGGCTGCCGGCCGAGTACGCCGTCATCGCGGCCGCGTATCCGGCGTCGCCCGCGTCCAGCCAGCGCGTCACGTGCAGCACCAGCGTGGCGATCAGGGCGCCCATGCCGACGTTGCACAGCAGCGTGGCCAGGCAGGCCGCGCGCAGCACCCGGTCCTGCCACAGGGCGCGCAGCCCTTCGCCGATCTCGGCACGCAGGGTGCTGCCGGACGGGCGCGGCTCCCGATCGGCCGACTCCGTCCGCAGGGAGGCGGCCAAGGCGGCGGCCAGCAGGAAGGTGCCCGCGTCGGCCGTGAAGGGCATGAACGCTCCGGCCGCCAGGAGCAGCGGCACGAACGGGCCCGCCAGCAGACCGCCCGCGAGCTGCTGTCCGGTCATGAGCCGGGCATTGGCGCTGCCCAGGGCCTCGCGGTCGACCAGGGAGGGCAGCAGAGCCGTGGAGGCGTTGTCGAAGAGGGTCTGGAGGGTGGTGAGCGTGAAGGCGAGGAGCAGCAGGAGCGGAATCGAGGCGTGCCCGAGCCCCACGGCGAGCGCGAAGGCCGCGACGAGCAGTCCGCGCACGGTGTCGACGGCCCACATCGCCCGTCGCTGGTCCACCCGGTCGGCCACGGCGCCGCCGAGCATCCCGAACAGCAGCCATGGGACATAGCCGCAGGCGGTGACCGAGGCGACGACGAGCGGTTCGTCCGTGAGCCGCACGGCGAGCAGGGGCAGCGCGGCCGTCCGCAGCGCGTCCCCGAACCGGGAGACCACGGCAGCTGTCCACAGCCGCCCGAACCCTCCACGCCACGCGGGCCGCCGTAGGGTGCCCGCCACCTCGACCGTTGCCATCGTCCCCCCTCACGATTCGCCGATGCACAAACCGTAGAGGGCACCACTGACAATCGGGCTGAGCTGCGGAAACAGGCCGCTCGGGACTCTCCGGAGCGCACCCCGTGCGGGCTGCCCCGGCCGTACGAGGCGCCGGGCCGCGGCCCGTGCGAGGGCCGTTCGGGTGGCACGCGCAACCGCGGTACCGAACGCACACCGGCCAAGTGCCCGCAGGCACCCGGTCGGTTCAACTCCTAGATTTCGCCCCGTAGTTTGGCGAGTGCCTCGGCGAGGATCGCCTCTCCGTCCGCGTCGCTGCGCCGCTCCCGTACATACGCGAGGTGCGTCTTGTACGGCTCGGTGCGCGGCGGGTCCGGCGGGTTGTCCCGGTCCTGTCCGGCCGGGAAGCCGCAGCGGGGGCAGTCCCAGGTGTCGGGAACCTGCGCGTCGCTGGCGAAGCTCGGCTGCGTCTCGTGCCCGTTGGAGCACCAGAAGGAGATGCGCAGACGCGGCGCGGACTCGCCGCGCTCGGCCTCGCCCATCGGCCCCGCCCCGACCCGGCTTCCTCGGATCGCGTTGCCACTTGCCACGGTCGTAACTCCCTGCGTGATGGTGCCGCGAAGCGAGTCGGCGTTTCGCTTCGCTGCGAGCGCCTCAGTCTACGTAAGGCCCAACGCGCGTCCAGTGATGGGAGTTACCCCCGCCCCCAGACGCAAGCCCCATGATAGGCCGGGTCCGAAGACCCGTACCGAACACGGGGCGTTACGTGCTTTATGTGCCTTTTATGCGGCCTGCCGAAGCCGGCCGACGCTAGTGGTTGGTCTTCATCAGGATGCCGAGCACCACGATGCAGGCGAGCCAGAGCAGACCGATCACGACGGTGATCCGGTCGAGGTTGCGCTCGGCGACCGACGAGCCGCCGACGGAGGACTGCATGCCGCCACCGAACATGTCGGAGAGGCCGCCGCCCTTCCCCTTGTGCATCAGCACCAGCAGCATCAGCAGCAGGCTGAAGACGATCAGGGCGATCGAGAACCCCAAAACCACGGCTGGACCAACTTCCTCGGATTCGGATGGACGACGGGGGCAGGGTGGCGGACCACCTTGCCCCCGCAAGAGTACGACGGATCGCCCCCGGGAAGCACTTACTGGTCGCGGAAGCGGACGATCTTGACGAACTCGTCGGCGTCGAGGGATGCGCCGCCGACCAGCGCGCCGTCGATGTCCGGCTTCGCCATGATCTCGGCTACGTTGCCGGACTTCACCGAGCCGCCGTACTGGATGCGCACCTTGTCGGCCACCTCCTGGGAGTACAGCTCGGCGATCTTGCCGCGGATCGCCGCGCAGACCTCCTGCGCGTCGTCGGAGCCGCAGACCTTGCCGGTCCCGATGGCCCAGACGGGCTCGTAGGCGATCACGACGGTCTCGGCCTGCTCGGCCGGGAGGTCCTTCAGACCGCCCTCGACCTGGGAGAGCGTGTGGGTGACGTGCTCGCCCGCCTCGCGGACCTCCAGCTCCTCACCGACGCACAGGATCGGGGTCAGACCGTGCTTGTAGGCGGCCTTGACCTTGGCGTTCACGAGCTCGTCGGTCTCGTTGTGGTACTGGCGGCGCTCGGAGTGCCCGATCACCACATAGGTGCACTTCAGCTTGGCCAGCATGGAGCCCGAGATCTCGCCGGTGTAGGCACCGGAGTCGTGCGCCGAGAGGTCCTGGGCGCCGTACTTGATCTTGAGCTTGTCCCCGTCGACCAGGGTCTGCACGGAGCGCAGGTCCGTGAAGGGCGGCAGGACGGCGACCTCGACGGCCTCGTAGTCCTTGTCCGCGAGGGCGAAGGCGAGCTTCTGGACGTGGGCGATGGCCTCGAGGTGGTTGAGGTTCATCTTCCAGTTGCCCGCCATCAGCGGCGTGCGCGTGCTCAAGGTTCAGTCCTCCAGTGCGGCGAGGCCGGGGAGCGTCTTGCCCTCGAGGTACTCGAGGGAGGCGCCGCCACCGGTCGAGATGTGACCGAATGCCGATTCGTCGAATCCCAGGATGCGGACGGCCGCGGCGGAGTCGCCGCCGCCGACCACGGTGAAGCCCTGGGAGTCGACGAGGGCCTGGGCGACCGCCTTGGTGCCCTCGGCGAAGTCGGGGTGCTCGAAGACGCCCATCGGGCCGTTCCAGAAGACGGTGGCCGCGTCGGCGAGCTTCGAGGCGTACAGCTTGCGGGTCTCCGGACCGATGTCCAGGCCCTCCTGGTCGGCCGGGATCGCGTCCGCGGCGACGACGGTGGGGTTGGCCGGGGCCTTGGTCTTCAGGTCCGGGAAGTCGGGCGAGACGATGGCGTCGACGGGCAGGACCAGCTCGACGCCGATCTTCTCGGCGCGCTCGATGTATTCCTGGACGGCCGGGATCTGGTCCTCCTGCAGCAGCGACTTGCCGACCTCGTAGCCCTTGGCCTTGAGGAAGGTGTAGGCCATGCCGCCGCCGACGAGGAGACGGTCGGCCTTGCCGAGCAGCTGGTCGATGACGGCCAGCTTGTCGGAGACCTTGGCGCCGCCGAGAGCGACGACGTAGGGCCGCTGGACGTCCTCGGTGAGCTTCTTCAGGACGCCGACCTCGGTGGCGATGAGGTAGCCGGCGTAGTGCGGCAGCCGGGCCGGGAGGTCGTAGACGGAGGCGTGCTTGCGGTGGACCGCCCCGAAGCCGTCGCTCACGTACACGTCGGCGAGTGCGGCGAGCTGGTCCGCGAACTCGCCGCGCTCGGTGTCGTCCTTCGACGTCTCGCCGGGGTTGAAGCGCAGGTTCTCGATGACCGCGACCTGACCCGGCTGGAGGCCGTCGACCGCGTCGTGGGCGGCGGGGCCGACGGTGTCCTGGGCGAACGCCACGGGCGCCCCGAGGAGTTCACCGAGGCGCTCGGCGGCGGGCAGCAGGGAGAAGGCCGGGTCCGGAGCGCCCTTGGGGCGGCCCAGGTGGGAGGCGACGACCACCTTGGCGCCCGCCTCCGCGAGGGCCTTGACGGTGGGCAGGACGGCACGGATGCGGCCGTCGTCGGTGATGAGGCCGTCGGCGAGCGGCACGTTGAGGTCGGCGCGGACGAAGACCCGCTTGTTGTCCACGCCTTCGGAGAGAAGTTCGTCGATCGTCTTCATGGGTCGGACTCCTGGGGAAAGCTCTTGATCGTACGAGGGCTGATCGGTCCGGACGGCCGGTCAGGGCCGATCGATCCGTGGGCGCGCCGGGGCTCGCCGCACGTGCGTCAGGGCTCGGGCATCGCGATCGTGCGCTGCCCGAGCCCTGCTACCGCATGGGATGCCTGCTTGGAGCGATCAGAGCTGGTTGCCGACGAAGACCGTCAGGTCGACGAGGCGGTTGGAGTAGCCCCACTCGTTGTCGTACCAACCGATGACCTTCACGTTCTTGCCCTCCTGGACCATGGTCAGGGAGGAGTCGAAGGTGCAGGAGGCCGGCTCGTTGACGATGTCGGAGGAGACGATCGCGTCCTCCGTGTACTCGAGCAGGCCCTTCAGCTCGCCCTCGGCGGCCTTCTGGAAGGCGGCGTTGACCTCTTCCTTGGTGACCTCGCGGGAGAGCTCGACGACCAGGTCGGTGACCGAGCCGGTCGGGACCGGGACGCGCATGGCGATGCCGTCCAGCTTGCCCTTCAGCTGCGGCAGGACCAGGGCGGTGGCCTTGGCGGCGCCGGTGGTGGTCGGGATGATGTTCTCCGCGGCGGCGCGGGCGCGGCGCAGGTCGCTGTGCGGGAAGTCCAGGATGCGCTGGTCGTTCGTGTACGCGTGCACCGTGGTCATCAGACCCTTGACGATACCGAAGTTCTCGTCGAGGACCTTCGCCATCGGCGCCACACAGTTGGTGGTGCAGGAGGCGTTGGAGATGACGTGGTGGTTCGCCGGGTCGTAGACGTCCTGGTTGACGCCCATCACGATGGTGACGTCCTCGTTCTTGGCCGGAGCCGAGATGATGACCTTCTTGGCGCCACCGGCGATGTGCTTCTCGGCGTCTTCCTTCTTGGTGAAGATGCCGGTCGACTCGATGACGATGTCGACGCCCAGCTCACCCCACGGGATGTCGGCGGGGTTGCGCTCGGACAGGACCTTGATGGTCCTGCCGCCGACGGTGATGGTGTCCTCGGTGTGGGACACCTCCTCCTTGAGGCGGCCGAGGATGGTGTCGTACTTCAGCAGGTGAGCGGTGGTCGCGGTGTCACCCAGGTCGTTGACAGCCACGATCTCGATGTCTGCACCCTGCTCCAGCAGCGCGCGGAAGTAGTTACGACCGATGCGGCCAAAGCCGTTGATGCCTACGCGGATCGTCACGAACCGATCTCCTCGTTGGTACGCCGGGTTCGACGCCGGCGAGCTGTATGGGATGTCCCCGACCGCCTACGACCCTACCTCCCTGAAGCTGCCGTGGTGACATCGAGATGCCTCATACGCGGCAGGGCGGCCCGTACCCGCCAGTAGGGGTACGGACCGCCCGGGCACGAAGGCCCCGCCACTCGTTCCGGCGACATGGGACCAACTGCCGTTGACTACCTGCCGTCAGAGGCCGAGCGCGTTGAGTGCCTTGCCGATCAGGGCCGTCCGGCCGGCCGCGGAGGTCAGGTGCTCCAGGCCGAAGCCGAGCAGCACCGTGCGGTCCGTGGTGACCGCTCCGTAGGTGCTGAACAGGGTTCCGGTGCGCGCCCAGTCCTTGAGGACGGCCGGGCTGCCGGCGGGCGGTCCCGCCACGTGCCAGGCTCCGAGGGACGTCTCGAAGCCCTCCGTCTCGACGGCCGTGCCGCCGACGACGAGCGAGGCCTCGTCGGCGAGGACGCCGTGGCCGCCGGTGCCCGGGTCGGTGAGGTAGCTCAGCGAGACCTCGACCGTCTTCCCGGCGTACGCGCTCAGGTCGAAGCTGACCTGTTGCCAGCCGTTGGACGCGCCGGTCAGGCTGTGCCACGCGCCGGTGGTGCCTTTCGCGCTACAGCCGCCCGACGCCACGGTCAGATAGTGCTTGAGCCAGGGGTGCTCGCCCACCAGGAACCCGGCCTCGCAGTCCGCCGGCACGGCGTCGCTCGTGGCGCCGCCGGCCTCCGGCAGCGTGGTCCAGTCGTCCGCCCCGACGGTGTGGACCTCGACCAGGGCGTGGTCGTAGCCCGGTTCGGTGTCCCACAGCAGCCGGGTCCGCAGGGTGGGTGTGTCGCCCGCGCTCACCTTGGTGAGGTCGACGGTGCGGGTGAGCCGCTTGTAGGCGTTGTCGGTGTGGGCGGCCGCGGCCATGTACGAGCCCGCGTAGGGCTGGTACGGGTTGGCCGCCCCGGTGAACAGGCCCGCCCCCGCACTGGCGAACTGGGGGTGCTTGTCCGCGGGCAGTTCCTCGGAGGTGACGCCGTACGCCCCGGCCTTGTCCAGCGGGTTGCCGGGCGCGTCGCCGAGGCCTGCGGTGATGCCGCCGAGCTTGCCGGAGCCGGCGAATCCGGTGACCCCCGGCGCCGGCGTACGCGAGTAGGCGCCGAGGTAGTACTGGCTGAAGTCGTCCGAGAGGTTGCCGTCGCCGAGGTCGACGGTACCGCCCGCCTGCTCCCCCGCCTCGATCAGCTTGCCGCCCTCGTTGAGGTAGGCGCGCAGCTGGAGCTGGGTGGCGTTGCCCGGGACACTCGCGCCCGTGTAGTGGACGACCGCCTTGAAGTGGTGGAGCACCCCGAGCACGTCGGGCGCGCCCTGGGTGGCGACGTCCCAGACGATCGCCTTGCGGCCCGCTGCCTTCAGGGCGTCGACGTAAGTCTGGGCCTGGGTGGCCTTGACGCCCTCCTCGGCGACGACGAGGACGTCCGCCTTGGGCCGCTCGGCCACGGTGTAGGTGAAGTGCTTGCCGGCCGTCTTCCGCCCGCCGCGGGTCTCGCCGGTGAACCAGACCTCGACCTTGTCGCCCGGGTCGCCGCCTCGGACCTTGGCCCGGTACTCGTCGAAGTAGAGGTTGTCGTCACCGCCGTAGGTCTCCCCGCCCTTCCAGGGCCTGAGCGCCCGGCTCTCGACGCGGCCGCCGTTGACGCGGTACTTCAGCTCCTTGTCGCGTACGGACTTGCGTACGACGACGGAGACCTCCTGGTCGGCGCCGCGCGCGTAGGAGGTGGAGAACGCCGCCGGGGTGAAGTCGGGTGCGTCGATGCCGACCGAGGAGGACGGCCGATCCGGGTGGGAGGCGGTCTCGGCGACGGAGAGCGCGAACGGGATGTTCTTCTGGAACTCCTGCTGGATCAGATTCTCGTCGTCGGGGAAGTTGAAGACGGACTCGCAGTCGGCGGCGTTCCACGCGTCGTTCGGGTCGATGCCTGACGCGGTCTGGCAGGTGGACATCTCGGGGGTGAACATCGCCATGCCGTTGACGTTCGACGCGTGGCCGTCCGCCTCGCCGTTGGTGGTGTACAGCTCCGAGGACACCTGCGAGCGGTAGCCGGGGATCGCGGGCTTGTCCGGGGTGCCGGCCAGCGCCTTGTAGAGAACGTCGTCGGGGGTCGGGGTCGCCACCTGCCAGCCGACGCCGTAGAGAAGCAGTTCGGCGGCGGAGTGGTAGTTGATGCCGTACCTGAATCCGATGCGCTTCTCGAAGCTGTCGAGCGCCCGGGTCTCGGGCTCGGACTCGGGGCTCGCGCCGCGGTAGGTCTCGCTGGTGGGCAGGGGGGACGAACCCTCGTCGTCGTAGCCCCACTTGTAGGCGAAGTTGCGGTTGAGGTCGACTCCGTCGCCGACGCCGATCACGCCGTCGCCGTTGACGTCCCGCAGGTTCTTGCGCCACAGACGGGTGTCCGGGCCCTTGAACGTGTAGTCGTAGCCGTCCGGGTTGGCCGAGAGGACGAACCACAGTTCGGTGGAGTCGACGATCTTCTTGATGCGCTTGTCCGTGGCGTAGTGGTCCAGGTAGTAGTGCATCAGCCGGCGGGTCATCTCCGGAGTGATCCACTCGCGTGCGTGCTGGTTGGACATGTACAGCACGGAGGGCTTGGAACCGTCCCTGGACCTCCTCGCGTTCCTGGTCAGTTTGAGCGCGAGAATGTCCTGGCCGTTGATCGTCCTGCCGAGGGAGACGACCTTGGTGAGACCGGGGTGGGCCTGGCCCGTTCTCACGATCTCTTCCTTCAGACCGCCGCTGCCGCTGTACGGGCGGAACACGCCCTGGGCCGCGTTCTCGACGCGCGTCTCGGCCTTGGCCGACAGTGTGTGTTCGGTGAGGCGGACGCCCTGCTTCCTGAGTTTCCCGGCCTGCTTCCCGGTGAGGTAGACCTCGACGGTGCTCCGGCGGCTGCCAGTCACCTGTTCGCCGAGTTCGTGGCCGTCCTGGCCCGCCTCCAGCAGCAGGGGTATCTGCTTCTCGGTGACCTCGGCGCGGAAGACTCTGACCTCGTCCGGGTCCGGTGTGGAGGACGTCCCGCTCTGTGCCTGGGCGATGGGTGCGAGGCCCGCTGCACCGAGCAGGAGTGTGCCGACAGCGAGGATCGATCTCGCTCTGTGTCTCATGGATCCCCCTAGCGATGGTTCGCCACAGCGGCGAATCAGGTGCCAGGCTCATGACAATCCATGATCGAGTCAAGGGCGCCTCAAGGACGGCCAAAAGCCGGTGGCGACGCCTCAAGTGGGCGTCGCCACCGGCCTGTTGCGGCTTACCGGGTCACCCCACCATGTTGTCCGCCATCTCCTCCGTGAGATTGGACTCCGTGCCCGGGATGCCGAGGTCCGAGGCGCGCTTGTCGGCCATCGCCAGCAGCCGGCGGATACGGCCCGCGACCGCGTCCTTGGTCAGCGGGGGGTCGGCGAGGGCGCCCAGCTCCTCCAGCGATGCCTGCTTGTGCTCCATGCGCAGCCGGCCCGCGGCCGCGAGGTGCTCGGGGACCTCGTCGCCGAGGATCTCCAGGGCGCGCGCCACCCGTGCGCCGGCGGCGACCGCGGCGCGGGCCGAGCGGCGCAGGTTGGCGTCGTCGAAGTTGGCGAGGCGGTTGGCCGTGGCGCGGACCTCGCGACGCATCCGCCGCTCCTCCCAGGCCAGCACCGACTCGTGCGCGCCGAGGCGGGTCAGCAGGGCGCCGATCGCGTCGCCGTCCCGTACGACCACGCGGTCCACGCCGCGCACCTCGCGGGCCTTCGCGGCGATCGACAGCCGCCGGGCGGCACCCACCAGGGCGAGCGCGGCCTCGGGGCCGGGGCAGGTGACCTCCAGGGACGACGAGCGGCCGGGCTCCGTCAGCGAGCCGTGCGCCAGAAACGCGCCGCGCCAGGCCGCCTCCGCGTCACACGTGGCCCCGGAGACCACCTGCGGGGGCAGGCCGCGGATCGGGCGGCCCCGGCCGTCCACGAGGCCGGTCTGGCGGGCCAGCTGGTCACCGCCCGCCACCACCCGCACCACGTAGCGGGAGCCGCGGCGCAGACCGCCGGGCGCCATCACGATCAGCTCGGAGCTGTGACCGAAGATCTCCAGGATGTCCCGCTTCAGCCGTCGGGCCGCCATCGCCGTGTCCAGCTCCGCCTCGATCACGATGCGGCCGCTGACCAGGTGGAGTCCGCCCGCGAACCGCAGGATCGCCGAGACCTCCGCTTTCCTGCAGCAGGTCCGGGTGACGGGAAGCCGGGAGATTTCGTCCTTCACCGCTGCCGTCATCGCCATGGGCCGATCCTTCCATGCATCCGAAAAATACGGTCGTACGCGGCGGCCAACAGCTCCGGGTCGTGCCGCGGGGTTCCGTCGGTCCGGGCCACCGGGGCCAGCTCGACCGCGGCACCGAACCGCTGGGCGGCCTCGGTCAGCAAGGCGCGGTCGAGCACGGCGGCCTGGTCGGCCAACACCACATCCAGGGCGAGTTTAGGGGCGTGTCGTCCCAAAACCTCCAAATGACGCTGCGGGGAGAAGCCGTCAGTCTCTCCGGGCTGCGGGGCGAGGTTCAGGGAGAGGATCCGGCGCGCCTTCGTCTCGACGAGGGCGTCCAGGAGTTCGGGCACGAGCAGATGCGGGATCACCGAGGAGAACCAGGACCCGGGCCCGAGCACCACCCAGTCGGCGTCCAGGACCGCTTCTACGGCCTCCGGGACGGCGGGCGGGTCGTTCGGCACCAGGTGCACGGACTGCACCTCGCCCGGGGTGAGCGCGACGGTCGCCTGTCCCCGTACGGTGTCGATCTCGTCCGGGCGCTCCGGGTCGTGGCCCTTGACCAGCGCCTGGAGTTCCAGTGGCACGGCGGACATGGGGAGCACCCGGCCATGGGCACCCAGCAGCCTGCCGACCAGGTCCAGGGCCTGGACGTGGTCGCCGAGCTGCTCCCACAGGGCCACGATCAGCAGGTTGCCGACCGCGTGGTCGTGCAGGTCGCCCTTGGACTGGAAGCGGTGCTGGATGACGCGGGCCCAGGTCTGGCCCCAGTCGTCGTCGCCGCACAGCGCGGCCAGCGCCTTGCGCAGGTCCCCGGGCGGGAGCACGCCCAGCTCGTCGCGCAGACGCCCGCTGGAGCCGCCGTCGTCGGCGACGGTGACGACGGCGGTGAGGTCGCCGGTGATCCGGCGCAGCGCGGCGAGCGAGGCGGACAGACCCATGCCGCCGCCGAGGGCGACCACCTTGGGCTGGGCGCCACGGCGGCGCGCCCGGCCGCCACGGCCCTCGGGCACCACTCGGCGCAGCCTGCTCAGCCGCAGAGTACGTCCGGTCACTCGCGCCCCATGTCCCGGTGCACGACCACGGTCTCCACTCCCTCGGCGGCCAGTCGGGCGGCCAGCTTCTCCGACATGGCGACGGAGCGGTGCTTGCCGCCGGTGCAGCCGATGGCGATGGTCACGTAGCGCTTGCCCTCGCGGCGGTACCCGGCCGCGATCAGCCGCAGCAGCTCGGCGTAGCGGTCGAGGAACTCCTTGGCGCCGGGCTGGTTGAAGACGTACGCGGCCACCTCCTCGTTGAGGCCGGTGTAGGGGCGCAGCTCCGGTACCCAGTGCGGGTTGGGCAGGAAGCGCATGTCGGCGACGAGGTCGGCGTCGACCGGGAGGCCGTACTTGAAGCCGAAGGACATGACGGTGGCCCTCAGCTCGGGCTCCTCCTCCCCGGCGAACTGGGCGTCCATCTTGGCGCGCAGCTCGTGCACGTTCAGGCTGGAGGTGTCTATCACGAGGTCGGCGTCGCCGCGCAGCTCGCGCAGCAGCTCGCGCTCGGCGGCGATGCCGTCGACGATGCGGCCGTCGCCCTGGAGGGGGTGCGGGCGGCGCACGGACTCGAAACGGCGCACCAGGGCCTCGTCGGAGGACTCCAGGAAGACGATTCTCCGGGTGACGTTCTTCGCCTCCAGGTCCGCGAGGGACTCGCGGAGGTTGTCGAAGAAACGGCGGCCTCGGACGTCGACGACGACCGCGATCCGGGCGACGTTGCCCTGGGAGCGGGCGCCCAGCTCCACCATGGTGGGGATCAGGGCGGGCGGCAGGTTGTCGACGACGAACCAGCCGAGGTCCTCCAGACACTTGGCGGCCGTCGAACGGCCGGCGCCGGACATGCCGGAGATGATCACCAGCTCGGGGATGGCCGCCTCGGGGATCCCGGCCGTTTCACTGCCCGTACTCACCTGTGCTCCGTTGTCCTGGGCGGCCTGCTGCCGCCCCTGGTCCTCGCCCGACTCCCTGGGATCCGGGTGATCCGGCTGGTTCAGCGCCGGTCGTTCTTCTGCGTGCTGGTCGTGCTCGGTCATGTCTCCTGCCCCCGTCGCTCGTGCGGGGCGCCCGTGGACACGGGTTCCCCGGAGGAACCCGCCGTCGTAACGGGTTCCTCCTCTTCCATGATCTCTCCAGTCGCCGTGTTGACGGCGGGTGCGGCCGGGGCCGCCTGGGCGAGGGTCACGGCGATGGTCTCGGCCGTCTTGCGGCCGATGCCGGGAACCTCCTGAATCTGGTCGACTGTCGCGGAACGCAGTCTCTTCACCGAGCCGAAGTGCTTGATCAGCGCCTGCTTGCGGGTCTCGCCGAGACCCGGCACGTCGTCCAGGGGGCTCGACCTGAGGCGCTTGGTCCGCTTGCTGCGCTGGTAGGTGATCGCGAAGCGGTGGGCCTCGTCCCGGACCCGCTGGAGCATGTAGAGACCCTCGCTGGTGCGGGGCAGGACCACCGGGTCCTCCTCGTCCGGCAGCCACACCTCCTCCAGCCGCTTGGCGAGGCCGCACACGGCGATGTCGTCGATGCCGAGCTCGTCCAGGGCCCGCCGGGCCGCGGCGACCTGCGGCTGCCCGCCGTCGACGACGACGAGCTGCGGCGGGTAGGCGAACCGCTTGGGCCGCCCGTCGTCCTCGGTGAGCGCCTCGCCGTCCGCCCACTCCCCCGTCTTCTCCTTCTCGGCCAGGTAGCGCCGGAAGCGGCGGGTGATCACCTCGTGCATGGACCGGACGTCGTCCTGCCCCGCGAAGCCCTTGATCTGGAAGCGGCGGTACTCGCTCTTGCGCTGCAGCCCGTCCTCGAAGACGACCATGGAGGCCACGACGTCCTCGCCCTGCAGGTGCGAGATGTCGTAGCACTCGATCCTCAGGGGGGCGCTGTCCAGGTCGAGGGCGCCGGCGATCTCCTCCAGGGCGCGCGAGCGGGTGGTCAGGTCGGAGGCCCGCTTGGTCTTGTGCAGCGCGAGCGCCTGCTGGGCGTTGCGCTGCACGGTCTCCATCAGCGCCTTCTTGTCGCCGCGCTGCGGGATGCGCAGCGACACATTCGACCCACGGCGGCCGGTGAGCCAGTCCTGGACGGGCTCTATCGGGTCGGGCAGCGCCGGGACGAGGACCTCCTTGGGCACCGAGTCGCCCGTCTCGTCGCCGTAGAGCTGCTGGAGGGCGTGCTCGACGAGGGCGCCGGTGGTGATCTCCTCGACCTTGTCGGTGACCCAGCCGCGCTGGCCGCGCACGCGTCCGCCGCGCACGTGGAAGATCTGCACGGCTGCTTCGAGTTCATCCTCGGCGACCGCGATGAGGTCGGCGTCGGTCGCGTCCGTGAGCACGACCGCGTTCTTCTCCATGGCCTTCTTCAGGGCCTCTATGTCGTCGCGCAGTCGGGCGGCCCGCTCGTACTCCATCTCCTCGGCCGCCTCCATCATCTGCTTCTCCAGACGACGGAGGTACGTCCCCGTGCGGCCCGCCATGAAGTCGCAGAACTCCTCGGCCAGTTCGCCGTGGTCCTCGGGGGAGATCCGGCCCACACAGGGCGCGGAGCACTTGCCGATGTAGCCGAGCAGGCAGGGGCGGCCGGTGCGGGCCGCGTTCTTGAAGACGCCGGTCGAGCAGGTGCGTACGGGAAAGACGCGCAGCAGCAGGTCCACGGTGTCGCGGATCGCCCAGGCGTGCGAGTACGGCCCGAAGTACCGCACGCCCTTGCGCTTCTGGCCGCGCATCACCTGCACGCGCGGGAACTCCTCGTTCATCGTCACCGCGAGGTACGGGTAGCTCTTGTCGTCGCGGTACTTGACGTTGAACCGGGGGTCGAACTCCTTGATCCAGGTGTACTCCAGCTGCAGGGCCTCCACCTCCGTGGACACCACGGTCCACTCCACGGACGCGGCCGTGGTGACCATGGTGCGGGTGCGCGGGTGGAGGTTCGCCAGGTCCTGGAAGTAGTTCGCCAGGCGCTGACGCAGGCTTTTCGCCTTTCCGACGTAGATCACCCGGCGGTGCTCGTCACGGAACCTGTAGACCCCGGGAGAGTCCGGGATCTCTCCTGGCTTGGGGCGGTAGCTGGAGGGGTCGGCCATGTCTCACACCCTACTGGCGGGGGCCGACAGCGCGGCGCCCCTGTGGACAGCGGCCGGGGTGCGCCAGAGGCCGGATCGACCGGGACGTCCCGGCTGACGGCACCCCACCGGCGACGGTCCGCCCCGCGGCCCGCGGGGGCTGCCCACGGCCGTCGGCGGGCGGCGCCCGGGTCGCCGGGAACGCCGGTCGCACGTCGGGCACCCTCCGCTGCCGAGCAGCCACCCACGGTCCGATGAGCCGGGCTTCGTAACCGTCCCACCGGGCGCGTTCCGGACACCGCCCGGCGAGAGGCCGGCATCAGGTGTTGTCGCGGCCTGGTCAACACGCTTCAATGCGGGGAAACTTCGGGCCGCGAACGGAGAGGTTCGCTTGTGAACGAGCCTCACACGCCCCGGGCGCCCCGGCACGACCCTGCGCACGGTCTGACCAGCCGTCGCGCACATTCACAGAAAGGCCCCCCTGTATGCGGCACGGCACACAGCATGCGGACGTCGTCCCGGCGGAGTTGGAGGCGGCTCTGCGCGGCGGCCCCTTCCACGTCGCACTGCGCGCCGCGATCGCTGCCCGAGGACTGCCGCTGCAGCGCGTGCAGCACCACCTGTCGCGGCACGGGGTCAGGGTCGGAGTGACGAGCCTGAGCTACTGGCAGCAGGGTGCGCGCCGCCCCCAGCGGCCCGAGTCCCTGCGCGCGGTGCGTGCCCTGGAGGAGATCCTGCAGCTGCCGGACGAGTCCCTGATCCGGCTGCTCGCCACCTCCGACGAGCAGCCGGGTCCCGACCGTCCCACGGGCCGTTCGTACCGAGCCCTGGTGGAGGCCTCCGGCGTCCTCGAACAGCTCCTCGCCGAGCTGGAGGCGCCGCTCGACGACGGACTGCTCGCCATCGGCCACCACGACCGCGTGCGCATAGGATCACGCCGGGAACTGCTGGCGCGGGAGTCGCACCACATCGTGCGCGCCCACCGGGACGGCGTCGACCGGTACATCGCTGTCCACCACGGCGATCCGGGGTGCGCCCCCGAGCGGGTCGCGGTGCACGCCCTCGAGAACTGCCGCACGGGACGTGTGCGCCGGCACCACGACACGGGCCTGCTGGTCGCCGAGCTGCTCTTCGACACGCGGCTGCACTCCGGCGATACGTTTCTCTTTCGCTACGCCTTCGAGGACGGCACCGCGGGCACCTCCTGCGAACACGTCCGCGGGTTCCGCGTGCCGGGCGGGCAGTACGCGCTCCAGGTGCGCTTCGACGAGACGGCGCTGCCGACGCGCTGTCACCGGTTCACCCAGCAGTCCGCGGCCGCCCCGCGCAGCGGCCGCCAGGAGCTGCGGCTGAGCGGGCTCCACCACGCGGTGCACCTGGTGGAGCCGCGGGTGCGGTCCGGGCTCGTGGGGATCGGCTGGGACTGGGAGTGACCGGGGCCGGGTGAGCGGTCAGGCCGCCGGGCCCGCCACGATCCTGCCGTCCTTCATCTGGACGGGCAGCTCGTGCAGCGGCTCGGTGGCCGGGGCCTGCACCACTTTGCCGGTGAGGGCGTCGAACTCGCTCCCGTGGCAGGGGCAGACGAGCGTCGTCCCGGAGAGTTTGTTGATGGGGCACCCGGCGTGCGTGCAGATCGTACTGTACGCCTTCAAGGAGCCGTCCGCCGCGCGGCTCACCACCACGTTCTCGTCCCGGTACAGTTTCGCGCCGCCTTTGGGGACCTCGCTCTCGGCGCCCAGAGCGACCGGTGCGGTCGGGGTCGCGTCCGGTGCCGTTCCGCCCTCGCCGGCCGCCGAACAGGCCGCGAGGCCGAGTCCGGCGACCGGGGTGAGCGCCGCCCCGCGCAGGACGGTACGACGGGTCGCGGAGGGACGGGTGGGCATGGCGCCTCCACTGGTCAGGGTTGGCCCCGCCGGGGCGGCGCAGGCACACCGACGATAGCGGCATCAACCATTCCGCTTTCGGCCGGGGCGCAGGGCCTGCGCACGGAGACCGGCAGCGCCGGGGCGGCAGCCATGCCACAGGGTCGAGGCGACGAGCCCACAGCCGGAGGAGGAGCCCCCACACGGCCCGAGGGGACGTAAACGCTTGCGCAAGCGTTTACGTCGGCCGCCGAATGGGATACGTTCGCCGCCGGACGGCCCGAGAAGCGAAGACGGCCGAGGAGGGGACCCGATGGCAACCATGGCCGATGTCGCACGGAGTGCGGGCGTGTCCGTCGCGACCGTCTCGCACGTCCTGAACGGCACCCGCCCGGTACTGCCCCGCACCCGCCAAGCCGTGCTGGACGCCATCGACGAGCTTGGCTACACACCGAACACCCTCGCCCGTTCCCTGGTGACCTCGCGCACCCGGTCGATCGGGCTCGCCGTGTCGGCGATCAGCAACCCGTACTTCACGGAGATCCTCCAAGGCGTGGAGGCCGCCGCCCTGGAACAGGGCTACAGCCTGCTCATCGCCGATCCGCACGACGACCCGGAGCACGAGCGCAAGGTGGTCCAGCTGCTGCACGAGCGCCGCGTCGACGGCCTGATCGTGGCCCCCTCGGCGGACCCGCGCGGGCTCCTCGCCCTTCTGGGACGGCACGGTGTACCGACCGTGTTCCTGGACCGGCTGGTCGACGGCGTCCCCGTCCCCACGGTCACACACCGGCAGGACGCGACCACCCGGGACGGCGCCCAGGAGGACTCGGTTGCCGGGCCCGCCACCGAGGCCGGGGACGCCACTGGGGCCGGCGACGGCGCCGAGCCGGACGAGTCCTCGGCCGCGGCCTTCCGCTTCGACCAGGTCTGTGCCGAGAACGCCGAACCCATGACCCACCTCGCCACCCACCTCGTCCAGCTCGGCCACCGGCGCATCGGCCTTGTCGCGGGCCTGCCCGGCCTCAGCACCACCTCGGAGCGGATCAGCGGTTACCGGCACGCCCTCGCGGCCGCCGGGCTGCCGTACGACGAGCGGCTGGTGGTCCACGGCGACTCCGCGGCCGAGGGCGCGGAGCGCGCCACCGCAGCCCTGCTGACCCTCGCGGCCCCACCCACCGCCCTGGTCACCGCCAACAACGCGATGACCATCGGAGCGCTGCGCACCCTGCGCACACGGGGCCTGTCCGTACCGGACGACCTGGCGCTCGCCTGCTTCGACGACTTCCCCTGGGCGGATCTGTTCGCCCCCCGGTTGACCGCGGTCTCCCAGCCCAGCCGGGAGATCGGCGCAAGGGCCGTGCGGCTCCTCCTGGACCGGCTCGAGGCGCCGGACCGCCCCTCCCGCACCGTGCGGCTCCCCTGTGCGTTCGTCCACCGCACGTCGTGCGGCTGTCCCGACACCCCGTCCCAGAAGGGAACCCTCTCGTGATCGTCGTCGCCGGTGAGGCCCTCATCGACCTGGTCCCGCAGGGCCGGGGCGCGCTCGCACCGTTGCAGCCGGCGCTGGGCGGCGGCCCCTACAACACCGCCGTCGCGCTCGGCCGGCTGGGCTCCCCCACCGCCTTCTGCTCCCGTACCTCCTACGACGCCTTCGGCGAGGCCCTGCTCGACGGGCTGCGCCAGGCGGGCGTGGACGTGTCGGCCGTACAACGCGGCACCGAGCCGACCACGCTGGCGGCCGCCACGATCGACGAGCACGGCTCGGCCAGCTACTCCTTCTACGTGGAGGGCACCGCCGACCGGCTCTTCACGGCACCGGCGCGCCTTCCCGAGGGCACGCGGGCCGTGTCGTTCGGTACCTGCTCGCTGGTCCTGGAACCGGGGGCGAGCGCGTACGAGGAGCTGATGCGCAGCGCCGCGGCGCAGGGCGTGTTCACTGCGCTCGACCCGAACATCCGCGCAGGCCTGATCCCGGACCCCGACGCCTATCGGGCCCGTTTCAAGAGTTGGCTGCCGTCGGTTTCGCTGCTCAAGCTCTCCGCGGAGGACGCCGCGTGGCTGGGCGGCAGCCCGCGGGAATGGCTGGCCTCCGGCCCCGCCGCCGTGGTGATCACCCATGGCGGCGACGGGATCACGGCGTACACCGGGGACGGGGCGGAGTACTCCGTGCCGGGGGTGCGGGTCGACGTCGTGGACACGATCGGCGCCGGCGACACCGTCAACGCGGCCCTGCTGCACGGCCTGGCCGCCCACGACGCCCTCTCCCCCGCCGCCATGGCGAGCCTGGGCGCCGACGGCTGGACGGAACTGCTGGGCTTCGCGGCCCGCGCCGCGGCGATCACCTGCTCCCGGGCCGGCGCGGAACCGCCCTACGCCTCCGAACTCGCGGGCGCTTAGCTCTCGGCGTCGAGTCGGCCGTACCTGCGGTTCGTGAAGCCGCAGGGGCAGGGCGGTCGGCTGTACTACGTGCGGCGCCCCGCGGGGAGTTCCCGCGGGGCGCCGCACGTTCGGTGTCTGTCAGGCCTTGCGTGCCCGCGTGGTCTTCTTCGCGGGTGCCGCCTTCTTCGTGGTGGTGGCGGCCTTCTTGGTCGCCGTGTTGTTGGCGGTCGTCACGGCCCTGGCCGTCGCCGTCTTCCTCGCCGTCGAGCCCGCGGCGACCGCTTTCTTGGCCGCGCTCCTGCGCGGTGCCTTCACCGAGGCGGCGTCGCTGATGCGCTCGGCGCTGAGGATCTCGCGCAGGAACTTGCCGGTGTGGCTGGCCGGGATGCCGGCGACCTCCTCCGGCGTGCCCTCGGCCACGACCAGGCCGCCGCCCGCGCCGCCCTCGGGACCCATGTCGACGACCCAGTCGGCGGTCTTGATGACGTCGAGGTTGTGCTCGATGACGATGACCGTGTTGCCCTTGTCGACCAGGCCGCAGAGCACCTTGAGCAGCTTGCTGATGTCCTCGAAGTGCAGGCCGGTGGTCGGCTCGTCCAGAACGTAGACGGTGCGTCCGGTGGACCGCTTCTGCAGCTCGCTGGCCAGTTTCACGCGCTGGGCCTCACCGCCGGACAGGGTCGTCGCGGACTGGCCGAGCCGGACGTAGCCGAGGCCGACGTCGTTCAGCGTCCTGAGGTGACGGGAGATCGCCGGGACCGCCTCGAAGAAGTTCATGGCTTCCTCGATCGGCATGTTCAGGACGTCGGCGATGGACTTGCCCTTGTAGTGGACCTCCAGGGTCTCCCGGTTGTAGCGGGCGCCGTGGCAGACCTCGCACGGGACGTAGACGTCCGGGAGGAAGTTCATCTCGATCTTGATGGTGCCGTCGCCCGCGCAGTTCTCGCAGCGGCCGCCCTTGACGTTGAAGGAGAAGCGGCCGGGCTGGTAGCCGCGGACCTTCGCCTCGGTGGTCTCCGCGAACAGCTTGCGGATGTGGTCGAAGACACCGGTGTACGTCGCCGGGTTCGAGCGCGGGGTGCGGCCGATGGGCGACTGGTCGACGTGCACGACCTTGTCGACGAGGTCGTCGCCGTCCACGCGCGTGTGCCGCCCGGGGACGTTCCGCGCGCCGTTCAGCTCACGGGCCAGGTGCGTGTACAGGATGTCGTTGACCAGCGTCGACTTGCCGGAGCCGGACACACCCGTGACCGCGGTGAACACGCCCAGCGGGAAGGACACGTCGATGTCCTGGAGGTTGTTCTCCCGGGCGCCGTGCACCGTCAGCTGCCGCGAGGGGTCGCGGGGACGCCGGATGTCCGGGAGCGGGATCGCCTTCTTGCCCGACAGGTACTGGCCGGTCTGCGACTCCTCGTTGGCGAGCAGCTCCTTCAGGGAGCCGCTGTGCACGACCTTGCCGCCGTGCTCGCCAGCGCCGGGGCCGATGTCGACGACCCAGTCGGCGGTCTTGATGGTGTCCTCGTCGTGCTCCACGACGATGAGGGTGTTGCCCATGTCGCGCAGCCGGACCAGGGTCTCGATCAGCCGGTGGTTGTCGCGCTGGTGCAGGCCGATGGACGGCTCGTCGAGCACGTACAGCACGCCGACGAGGCCGGAGCCGATCTGGGTGGCCAGACGGATGCGCTGGGCCTCGCCGCCGGAGAGGGTGCCGGCCGCGCGGTTCAGCGACAGGTAGTCCAGGCCGACGTCGACCAGGAACCGCAGCCGCTCGTTGACCTCCTTCAGGACCCGCTCGGCGATCTTCTTGTCCCGGGCGTCGAGCTTCAGCTCGCGCAGGAAGTCCGCGCAGTCGCTGATCGACATCGCGGAGACCTCGGCGATCGACTTGTCCATGATCGTGACGGCGAGGACGACCGGCTTCAGACGGGTGCCCTGACAGCTGGGGCAGGGCACCTCGCGCATGTACCCCTCGAACCGCTCACGGCTCGCGTCGCTCTCGGCCTCGCTGTGCCGGCGCCGTACGAAGGGCACCGCACCCTCGAAGGGCGTGGTGTACACGCGTTCGCGCCCGTACCGGTTGCGGTAGCGGACCTCGATCTGCGTCTTGTGGCCGTAGAGCAGGGCCTTCTTGGCGCGCTGCGGCAGGCCCGCGAAGGGGATGTCCGTCCGGAAGCCCAGCGCGTCCGCGAGGGCGCCGATGAGGCGGCCGAAGTAGTCCTTGGTATGCCCGTGCGACCAGGGGTGGATGGCGCCCTCGTCGAGGGTCTTCTCCTCGTCGGGGACGATCAGCTCGGGGTCGACCTCCATGCGCGTGCCGATGCCGGTGCACTCGGGGCAGGCGCCGAAGGGCGAGTTGAAGGAGAAGGAACGGGGTTCCAGCTCCTCGAAGGACAGGTCGTCGTACGGGCAGTAGAGGTGCTCCGAGTACATGCGCTCGCGCTCGGGGTCGTCCTCGGGGAGGTCGACGAAGTCGAGCACGACCATGCCGCCGGACAGGCCGAGCGCGGTCTCCACGGAGTCGGTGAGGCGGCGCTTGGCGGAGTCCTTGACGGTGAGGCGGTCGACGACCACCCCAATGGTGTGCTTCTCCTGCTTCTTCAGCGTGGGCGGGTGGGACAGCTGGACCGTCTCGCCGTCCACCCGGGCGCGGCTGTAGCCCTTGGTCTGGAGATCGGCGAAGAGGTCGACGAACTCACCCTTGCGCTCCCGCACCAGCGGCGAGAGCACCTGGAAGCGGCTCCCCTCCGGCAGCTCCAGGACTTTGTCGACGATGGCCTGCGGGGACTGGCGCGAGATCGGGCGTCCGCACTCGGGGCAGTGCGGCTTGCCGATGCGCGCGAACAGCAGACGCAGGTAGTCGTAGACCTCGGTGATCGTGCCGACCGTCGAGCGGGGGTTGCGCGAGGTCGACTTCTGGTCGATCGAGACGGCCGGCGACAGGCCCTCGATGAAGTCGACGTCCGGCTTGTCCATCTGCCCGAGGAACTGCCGGGCGTACGAGGACAGCGACTCCACGTAACGGCGCTGCCCCTCGGCGAAGATCGTGTCGAAGGCCAGCGAGGACTTGCCCGACCCCGACAGGCCCGTGAAGACGATGAGCGCGTCGCGTGGCAGGTCGAGCGAGACATTCTTCAGGTTGTGCTCGCGCGCTCCACGGACGATGAGACGGTCGGCCACGCCGGTCCGCACCTTTCTTGAGAGAAGCGACAGGGGCGAGGCCCCCGCTTTCCCAGACTAGGGGGAGCCACTGACAACGCCGGTCGGATTCCAGGGTTCACAACAATCCCCGGCCATCCAGCATGCCCGACGCCGGACTCGACCATATAGCACGTCCATTCGATTTACGGGTCGGGTCCGCCTCCTTCACCCGAAGGAGTGGCAGGGCTAGGGTCGGCGTCATGATGGATCACGCGCGCGACCTGGCATCTGTACGGGATGCGACCGAGCGACTGCTCACCGCAGCCACCAAGCTGGACAACGCCGCTGTGGCCGAACCGTCACGGCTGCCCGGCTGGAGCCGCGGCCATGTCCTCGCCCACCTCGCCCGCAATGCGGACGCCCTCGTGAACGCGCTGCAGGGGCGTCCCATGTACGCCTCGGCCGAATCCCGGGACGCCGACATCGAACGGGACGCTCCACGGCCCCTGGACGTCCAGCTCGCCGACCTGCGCGAGAGCGAGGCCCGCTTCCAGGAGGCGGGAGCCGCGCCCGCGGACTGGTCGCGCACTGTGGAGCTGCGCAACGGGGTCACCGACAAGGCGGCCCGGGTGCCGTTCAGGCGCTGGGTCGAGGTGGAACTGCACCATGTCGATCTCGGGATCGGGTACGAGCTGGAGGATCTGCCGGCTGAGTTCGTCGAGCGGGAGATCGACTTCCTCGCGGAGCGGTTCATCGGACACCCCGATGTGCCGCCGACGCGCGTCACGGACGGCACGCGCGCGTGGAGCACGGGCCGCGAGGCGGCCGATCCCGAGGTCACCGTCCGGGGCCCCGCACCCGACCTGCTCGGCTGGCTCTCCGGCCGCCGCGACGGAGCCTGCCTCACAGCCGAGGGAGGACCACTGCCGACGCTTCCGCCGCTGTAGGTCTCGGACGGCCACCGCGGCCCTTCGCCGCTATAGGCTGCGGACATGACGTACAGCGGACAGGTGACGGTCGGCGGCCCGGCGGACGTGCACGAGCTGAAGGACCTGATGATCACCAAGATCGCGGTCGGCCCGATGGACAACAACGCCTATCTGCTGCGCTGCCGCGCCACCGACGAGCAGCTGCTGATCGACGCGGCCAACGACGCCAGGACGCTCCTCGGCATGATCGGTGACGACGGCATCGCGTCCGTCGTCACCACCCACCGGCACGCCGACCACTGGCAGGCGCTCGCCGAGGTCGTGGCGGCCACGGGTGCGCGCACCTACGCGGGCCGGGACGACGCCGAGGGCATTCCCGTGCCGACGGACGCCCTGGTGGACGACGGCGACACGATCCGGGTGGGGCACGTGGAACTCACCGCGCGCCACCTGGTGGGCCACACGCCCGGCTCGATCGTCCTCGTCTACGACGACCCACACGGCCACCCGCATGTGTTCACCGGGGACTGCCTCTTCCCGGGCGGTGTGGGCAACACGCACAAGGACCCGAAGGCCTTCGCCAGCCTGATCCACGATGTCGAGACGAAGATCTTCGACGTGCTGCCGGACGAGACCTGGGTATACCCCGGGCACGGAAACGACACCACGCTGGGCGACGAGCGCCCGCACCTGCCGGAGTGGCACGCGCGCGGATGGTGAACGGCCATGGCACACGCGGATGGTGAACGGCCCAGCCGGAGTGCGCTCGGCGTGACAGCCGGGCGCACGCGCCCCGTGTGAACCGTTCGCACGCGCTGGTCTCGTGCGCGCGCTCCCGGCACGCCCAGTGGTGCAGTCCACTGGAAGCAGCCCCGCACAGGATGACGGCTCCTGCGCGGTGACGGGCCGCCGGTCCCCCGATCCCCGCCCCTGACCGGCGGCCCCGGCCCGCGTTCCGCCCCGGCGTTCACAGGAATGCAACACTCGTTCCCACCATGCGGACAGTTGTTGACCTGACCTCGACAAACAGGGCGTCGCGCTGCCAATCTCCCGCCATGCATCTCGCCCAACGCGCCCTGCGCCGCGCCGCGTCCAGCGCCACCGTCGCCCTGCTCGCCCTCGCCGTGGGCTGCGCCCCGCAGCCGGAGCAGAACGCTTCCCCCAAGGCCTCCGGGACGGGCGCCCAGACGTGCGCGAAGGGCAAGTTGGCGACGAAGACGTCCGGAAAGCTGACGATCGCGACCGACGAGCCCGCCTACGAACCCTGGTTCAAGGACGACAAGCCGGCCAACGGCAAGGGCTTCGAGTCGGCCGTCGCCTACGCCGTGGCCCAGCAGCTCGGCTACGGCCAGAGCGCCGTCGTGTGGCAGACCGTCCCCTTCAACAAGGCCTTCGCGCCCGGGGAGAAGATCTTCGACTTCGACATCAACCAGGTGTCGATCAGTGCCGAGCGCAAGAAGGCCGTGGACTTCTCCTCCGGTTACTACGACGTCCGCCAGGCCGTCATCGCCCTGAAGGGTTCCAAGGCCGCGAAGGCGAAGAGCATCGCGGACCTGCAGGACGTCAAGCTGGGTGCGCAGGTCGGCACCACGAGCCTCGACTACATCACCGACGTGGTGAAGCCGAAGCAGCAGCCGGCCGCGTACGCCAAGAACGACCAGGCGAAGTCGGCCCTGAAGAACGGTCAGGTGGACGCCATCGTCACCGACCTGCCCACCGCGTTCTACATCACCGCGGCCGAGGTGACCGACGCGAAGATCGTCGGCCAGTTCGAGAACCGGGGCGGGACGCCCGAGCAGTTCGGGCTCGTCCTCGACAAGGGCAGCGCGCTCACCCCGTGCGTGACCTCCGCGGTGGACGCCCTGCGCAAGGACGGCACCCTGGCGAAGCTGGAGAAGCAGTGGGTGTCCGACGCCGTCGACGCTCCGGTGCTCAAGTGACCGTCCTCGAGGAGGAATCGGGAGAGGACTCCGGCGAAGCCGGTATGCCGGGCACGGGGGTTGCGCCCGGCGGGGACGACACGTACGTCCCCTCGCAGCGGCGGATCCAGCGCGAGCGCCACAAGCGCGCACGCGCCCGGCGCGCCACCGCGATCGCGGCACTGTCGACGCTCGTCACCGCGGCCGTCGTCTACCTGATCGTCGTCAACGCGCCCGGCTGGCCGCGCACCAAGGAGACGTTCTTCAACGCGCACTACGCGCGCGAGGCGCTCCCGAAGGTCCTCGACGGGCTGTGGCTCAACGTGCGTCTGCTGCTGGTGTGCGGCGTCGCGGTCCTCGTCCTCGGCATGCTGATCGCCGTCGCCCGTACCCTGCGCGGGCCGGTGTTCTTCCCGCTGCGCGCCCTGGCCGCCGCGTACACGGACTTCTTCCGCGGACTGCCCCTGATCATCAACCTGATGATCGTGGTCCTGGGCGTGCCCGCGCTGCGGCTGCAGGGCGTGACCGTCGACCCGGTACTGCTCGGCGGGACGGCGCTCACGCTCACGTATTCGGCGTACGTGGCCGAGGTGTTCCGAGCCGGCATCGAGTCCGTCCACCCCTCGCAGCGCGCCGCGGCCCGCTCCCTCGGCCTGACGAACCGCCAGGCGCTGCGCCACGTGGTGCTCCCCCAGGCAGTACGCCGCCAGGTGCCGCCGCTGCTCAACGATCTGGTGTCGCTCCAGAAGGACACCGGGCTGGTCTCGATCGGCGGCGCGGTGGACGCCGTCCGGGCCTCCGACATCATCGTGGGCCGGAGTCTCAACTACACGCCGTACATCGTCGCGGGGCTTGTCTTCGTGGCGCTGACCATCCCGATGACCCGCTTCACGGACTGGGTGACCGCCCGGATGGACCGGCGGCGGGCGCAGGGAGGGAACCTGTGAGCGACATCCTCGAGAAGTCCGATGCCGCATCCGGTGCGCAGGGCGGCACCCCCGTGCTGCGCATCGAGTCCGTCCGCAAGACCTTCGGCGACTCGGTCGTTCTGCGGAACGTCGATCTGGAGGTCGCCCCGCACACGGTGACGGCCCTGATCGGCGCTTCCGGCTCGGGCAAGTCGACGCTGCTGCGCTGCGCGAACCTCCTGGAGGAGATCGACGACGGCGCCATCTGGCTTGACGGCGAGGAGATCACCGACCCGCGTGTCGACCAGGACGCCGTACGGCGCCGGATCGGCGTCGTCTTCCAGGCGTACAACCTCTTTCCGCACATGACCGTCCTGGAGAACATCACGCTGGCCCCGCGCCGGGTGCACGGCGTCGCCCGGGCGGCGGCCGAGGAGCACGCCCGCGAGCTGCTGGAGCGGCTCGGACTCGCTGCCAAGGCGACCGAGTTCCCGGACCGGCTCAGCGGCGGCCAGCAGCAGCGCGTCGCGATCGTGCGGGCGCTGGCCGTACGCCCCCGGCTGCTGCTCCTGGACGAGATCACCGCGGCCCTCGACCCGGAACTCGTGGGCGAGGTCCTCAGTGTCGTCCGGGACCTGAAGGACGACGGCATGACCATGGTGCTCGCCACCCACGAGATGGGCTTCGCCCACGAGGTCGCGGACCAGGTCTGCTTCCTGGAAGGCGGCGTGGTCCTGGAGCGCGGTACGGCCGAGCAGGTCTTCGGCGATCCGCAGCAGGAGCGCACGCGGCGCTTCCTGCACCGGATCGTGGAGGCGGGGCGGCTCTGAGGCAGGGGCTACTCCCCGGAGGTCACGCCTCCGTCCGCCCCGCCCCCGCGAGCGTCGCGACCCGCTCCACCGCGAACGCGTACCCCTGCACCCCGCACCCGGCGATGACCCCGTCGGCCCTCAGGGACACATAGGAGTGGTGCCGGAACTGCTCACGCTGGTGGATGTTGGAGATGTGGACCTCCACCACCGGCAGTCCGTCACAGGTGTTGAGGGCATCGAGGATCGCGACGGAGGTGTGCGAGTAGGCGGCCGGGTTGATCACGAGCCCGGCGTGGTTCAGGCGCGCCTCGTGGATCCACTCCACCAGCTCGCCCTCGTAGTTGGACTGCCGGAAGTCCACCGTGCCGCCGTAGGCGGCCGCCGCCTTCACACACAGCGCCTCGACGTCCGCGAGCGTGTCGGAGCCGTAGATCTCCGGCTGGCGCTGTCCGAGAAGGTTCAGATTGGGGCCGTTGAGGATCATGATCGGGGCGTCGGCGAGGGTGCGGTGCACATTTCCTCCGGTCCGTTTGAGGTCTTCCGGTCCTTGGCGGACCGCTGATCAGCCCCCGGTCTATCACGATGCGCCGAGCGCGTGACCCGGCCCCGTGCGGGCTGGGCCAGGCACCGTGCGCGCGGAGGGTCCCGCCTGGCGCATCACTGCACCCATGGACCGCGCCGTTCGCTCGGGCGCACGCCCGCCCCATCGATCGCGGCGCCGAGCCCCCGTGCGCCCCCGTAGCAGTTGGTTACGTCGGGTAGTTGTCCGGCATGCACGATGTACGTTCAGTAAGGGCTCCTTCCATGCTCCGGCTCGCGGCCGCCTCGCTCGCCGGAACCGCCGTCGAGTTCTACGACTTCTTCGTCTACGGGACCGCGGCCGCCCTGGTCCTCGGCCCGCTGTTCTTCCCGACGTTCTCCCCGGTGGCAGGCACACTGGCGGCGTTCGGGACCTTCGGGGTCGGCTTCGTGGCGCGGCCGCTCGGCTCGGTGCTGTTCGGGCACATCGGGGACCGGCGCGGGAGACGGCCGGTTCTCATCGCCTCCCTGGTGCTGACCGGCACGGCGACGGTTGCGGTCGGCTGTCTTCCGACGTACGAGGCGATCGGTACGGCCGCTCCCGTGCTCCTTCTGGTGCTGCGCTTTCTGCAGGGTCTGGGGCTCGGCGGGGAGTGGGGCGGTGCGGTGCTGCTGACCGTGGAGCATGCGCCCGCCGGGCGGCGCGTGCTGTGGTCCAGCTTTCCGCAGATCGGCCCGTCGCTGGGTTTCTTGCTGGCCAATGGCGTGATGCTGGGGCTGTCGGCGACGTTGTCGGACGCGCAGTTCGCCTCCTGGGGGTGGCGGATTCCCTTCTGGGCGGCGGGCGTGCTCGCGACGACAGGTCTGTGGCTGCGCAGCGCGCTCGCCGAGAGCCCCCTCTTCCTGGACCTCGACGACCACGCGCGCGTGCCGCTCGTCGAGGTCGTGCACCGTCACTGGCGGCTCGTCCTGCTGACGGCCGGCGCACTCGCGATCGGGTACGCGGTCTTCTACACCACGACGACCTGGTCCCTGGCGTACGCCACGGAGCGGCTCGGTGTGAGCCGCACGGTCATGCTGGCCTGCGTCATGGCCACCGTCGCGGTGCAGGGGATCCTGACCCCGCTGTTCGCCCTCGTGGGTGACCGCTACGGGCGGCGTCCACTGTGTCTGACGGGCTGTGCCTGCACCGCGCTGTGGATGTTCCCCATGGTGGCGTTGCTCGCCACGGGCGAGCCCCTGCTGATGTTCCTGGGGTTCCTGGGGGCGGGGCTCGCCCTCATCACGATGTTCTCCGTGATCGCCGCGTATCTGCCGGAGCTGTTCGAGCCCCGGGTGCGCTGCACGGGTGCGGCCGTCGGTTACAACCTGGGCGGCGTGCTCGGCGGCGCCCTCACCCCGATCGCGGCCACCACGCTGGCCGAGCGCGGGGGCCGGGTGCCCTGGGGTGTCGGCGCCTATCTGACGGCCGTGGCCCTGCTCAGCCTCGGGTGCTTCGCACTGCTGCCGGAGACCCGCCCGGTGCACGTGCCGGTGTCGGAGCCGGCTCCCGGATGAGGCGCTGGGGCACGACGATCGTCGCCTGTTGCGCCCCGGCTACGGATTGACCGCCAGCTCCAGGTACGCCGCGAACACCACCAGATGAACACCGCCCTGAAGCGGCGTGGCCCGCCCGGGGACCACCGTCAGAGAGCTCACGACCACGGTCAGCGCCAGCAGCACCATGTGCACCGGGCCGAGACCGAGGACGAGCGGTCCAGGAAGCCATACGCTCGCCAGGGCGACCGCGGGGATGGTCAGGCCGATGCTGGCCAGCGCGGAGCCGAGACCCAGGTTGAGGCTGGTCTGCACCCGGTCGCGGCGCGCCGACCGCAGCGCCGCGATGGTCTCGGGCAGCAGCACGAGCAGCGCGATGACGACCCCGACCACGGCCTGCGGCATCCCGGCCGCCGCCACCCCGGATTCGATGGTGGGCGACACTCCCTTGGCGAGCCCGACGACCCCGACGAGGGCGAGGCCGAGCAGCCCCAGGCTGAGGGCCGCGGTACGCGCGGACGGCGCTTCCGCGTGGTCGTCCGCGTGGATCACCTCGCCCTGCCGGGTGATGGGGAGGAAGTAGTCGCGGTGGCGCACGGTCTGGGTCGCCACGAACAGGCCGTACAACACCAGTGAGGAGAGCGCGGCGAAGGTGAGCTGGGCCGGGGAGAACTCCGGACCGGGCTTGCTGGTGGTGAACGTCGGCAGGACCAGGCTGAGGGTGGCGAGCGTCGCGACGGTGGCCAGGGCCGCGCCGGTGCCCTCGGGGTTGAAGACCGCGATTCCGTGGCGCAGTGAGGCGACGAGCAGGCACAGTCCGACGACGCCGTTGCAGGTGATCATCACGGCCGCGAAGACGGTGTCCCGGGCCAGGCTCGCGCTCTTGGCTCCGCCGTCCGCCATCAGGGCGACGATGAGCCCTACCTCGATGATCGTGACGGCGACGGCGAGAACGAGCGATCCGAACGGCTCACCGACCCGGTGCGCGACCACTTCGGCATGGTGGACCGCGGCCAGCACGGACGCGGCGAGCACGAACGTGATCACCGCGACGACCGCTCCGGGCACGGCGCGGCCCCAGGTGAGGGCCAGCAGGGCCACGGCGGCCACCGGCACGACGGCCGTCCACCGCGCCGCGAGTGACCGAAGCCCCACGATCATGCGGCGATCGTCGCAGACACGCCCGGAGCCCGCATTCCGGCTCCTGCCCACCGTATGGCCCCGATGGCAGCTGCGGTCTGTATGAACGTCCCCGGGTCGGTCATGGCACCTCCCGGGTGCGTCCCCGCGCCGGGAACGCTCCTCAACTCGCACGGTCCGTCCGGAGGGGTGCCCGGCAAGGTGCTGGGCACCCATGTCAGCCGTATCGGCCGCGACGCGTCAGGCCTCGACGCTGTCCTTGTGCGTCGCGTCAGCCGCCGCCTCCTGTTTCCTGGAGGCGATCAGGCTGGTGATCGTCGTGACGATCAGGACGGCACAGATCACGCCGAGGGAGACCGGGATGGAGATCTCGGGGACGTGGACCCCGGACTCGTGGAGCGCGTGCAGCACCAGCTTCACACCGATGAAGCCCAGGATGATCGACAGGCCGTAGGACAGGTGGACCAGCTTCTTGAGCAGGCCGCCGATGAGGAAGTACAGCTGCCTCAGACCCATCAGCGCGAACGCGTTGGCCGTGAAGACGATGTACGGGTCCTGCGTCAGGCCGAAGATCGCCGGGATGGAGTCGAGGGCGAACAGTACGTCGGTGGTGCCGATCGCGAGCATCACGACCAGCATCGGCGTCATGACCCGCTTGCCGTTCTGGCGTATCCACAGCTTGGTGCCGTGGTAACGGTCGGCCACGCCGAAGCGGCGCTCGGCGGCCTTCAGCAGCTTGTTCTCCTCGTACTCCTCGTCCTCCTCATCGGCCCTCGCCTCCTGTATCAGCTTCCAGGCGGTCCAGATCAGGAACGCGCCGAACAGGTAGAAGACCCAGGAGAAGGACGCGATGATCGCGGCGCCCGCGGCTATGAAGACCGCCCGCAGGACCAGGGCTATGAGCACCCCGACGAGGAGCACGCGCTGCTGGTACTGCGACGGCACCGCGAACTTCGCCATGATCAGGACGAAGACGAAGAGGTTGTCGACGCTCAGCGACTTCTCGGTGATGAAGCCGGCGAAGAACTCCCCGGCGGGCTGACCGCCGCCGAAGACGAGCAGGCCCACCCCGAACAGGCCTGCGAGGGCGATCCAGACGACCGTCCAGATCCCGGCTTCCTTGATCGATACGTCGTGCGGCTTGCGGCCGATGAAGAAGTCGACCGCGATCAGGGCGGCAAGGCCCACGATCGTCAGGGCCCACAGGGTCATCGAAACATCCACTGCGCCTCCGGCAGTACGTACGTCACGGCAAATGTCGGCGTCGTCGCCACCGGAGGTCTCTTCCACCCACCGTCGCAGGCGCGTGATGCGCCCGGTGCCATGGGCCGACGCCCCGGGATCTGGCCTGATCCGTACTGACGGGTGCGCCGCAGCAGCTAGGGAATACTCCCCTCCGTCTCACCAACAGTACCGGAATTACCAAGGAAAGGTAAAGCAATTGGCAAAGGGAAGGTCAAAATACTTGGTCAAGTGCCGTCCGTACGCAGCGGGCAGAGGGGGACGCCTCAGCGGTTCCAGGAGCGACGGGCCTCGGCGACCAGGGTGAGCACTCGGTCGAGCACCCGGCTGCCCTTCGGAAGCCGCAGCGGCTCGTAGGTCCAGGCGTGGCCGACCCAGGGGTCCGCGAGATGGTCGTCGGGCACCGGGGTGAGCCGCAGCAGTGAACGCCAGAGCGGGTCGAGCAGCGGCCCGTAGGCGGCGGCGTCCTCCCGGTCGGCGACCATCATCAGATGGACACCGACGTCCGGGCCTTCGTCCGCGAGGTAGCGCAGCTGGTTCACGGCCCGGTCGTCGAAGCCGTGCGGGAAGTCGTTGACGATGAGCAGTTGCTGGGCCGTGTCGAGGCCGGGCGGCAGGAAGTCGGACGCGCCGCCACGCACCGCCATCTGCACCAGATCGACGCGACGGGCGAGCCGGGTCAGCACGTCGGCCACCCCCGAGGCGCCGACGGCAGGCGCAGTGGCGAGCACCCCGGAGTGCACGAGGGGCTCGAGCGCTTCCGCGCTCGAGCCCGCCGGGTCGATGACGTGCAACGCGAACGCGCCGGGCGGGTACACGGCAAGCAGCCGGGACGCGTGTGTGACCGCCGCATCCATGGCGAGGCGGCGCAGCTCGTCCGGGTCCACAAGCGGGTCGGGGGATCCGGAACGGCCGCTGTCGATCCACAGACCGCGCTGCAGGGGCAGCCTGACCAGCATGGGAATGCGGAGGCTCTCGCTCTCGGGCAACCGCAGGTCGCCGAGGCGCACGGCCATGGGGAGCTCGCTCGGTACCCGGTAACCCTGCCAGATTGGGCTGTCCCAGCGTGCGAACGCCTCAGGCAGCGCCGGTTCGACGACATCGGCCTCGGCGATGAGCTGCGTGAGGTCACGGTCGAGCGCGGCTCTCGCCTGGTTGACGAGGTGGGCGTGCTTGGCCTGGGCCGCGTCGCGTGCGGCGTCGCCCTGCCCGCCGAGGCGGGCGCGCGGATCGGCCAGGGCCTTGTCCAGCTCCTGCTCCAGGCGCGAGTCGGCGAAGTCGACGGCGCTGCGGTACGCGGCCACCGTACGAGCCAGGTCCTCGAACATGCCCCACACCTGGTTGTACAGGCGCTCCTCCATGGACCAGCCCGTCGCGTCGCCCGCGACCGGCTGCGCGGCCTGACCGGCCGGCGCGGAGGGCGGGGCTGTGGGCGTGGCTTGGCGACCGGGGTGGTGGTAGTCGACCGGCCCGCCGAGAGCCGGCTGCGCGACAGGGATCGGGGCGTCGGTGACGTCGTACGGGGATCCCTGCTGCGGTACGCCGGGAGGCCCCTGGTGCTGCGCCGGCGCCGCGGTGCCGGGCGGTCCCTGGGGAGGCGCGGGGGCGGTCGCCTGCCGTGCGCGGTGGCCCTTGGGCAGGCGCGGCGGAGGCGGGGCCACCGAGCGGGCCAGGCCCTGGACCACCGCTTCGTTGATGCCGTCCGCGAGCTGCCGGGCTTCGGGCAGGCCCTGGTCCGTGAAGAGCGCGGCGAGCCCGCCCGCGTACCCCTGGCCGACCGCACGCACCTTCCAGCCACCCTGCCTGCGGTAGAGCTCCAGTGCGATGACGGCGGACTCGGAGTCCAGGCCGGTGATGCTGTACGTGGCGACCTGTGAGCCGTCGAGGCCGGTGACCGCCACGGAGGGGGCGGCGACGGCGCCGAACCGCACCGGGCCGCCGATGCCGGTCGGCAGGGCCAGCAGCACCGTGACGCGATGCACGCGCTCCGGGAGGGCGTCCAGGTCGAAGGCGAGGCGGTGGTCGGCTGCCGCCTGCCCGGAAACCTCCAGACCCTGCAGAACGGGCTTGCCCGGATGGGCCACCCACTCGGTGCCGGGCACCCTGCCCTGCTCGTCGCTGAGCGTGGCCCCGGCCACGATCGGCGTACCGGCCGACACCCGGACCTCAAGTCGGACCTGGGGAAGCGGATGGTTCTGCCCCCGGACCAGCTCGGCCGTCATCGCCTCGTCCCCCTGCGTCGCTTCTTGTGCCGGGCGTCCGGCCGGCCTACAGGTGCGGCAGGATCGCCGGCATCAGGTCCTGGAAGGTGCGGCCGTTGGCCGGGGTGCCGAGAGCCGTCATCGTCCAGCCCCCGTCCGCACGGTGCACCTTCGCCATGATCTGCGCGGTGTAGGCGCCGCCGCCCGCCAGCGTGTAGCGGGCCAGTTCCTGGCCGTTGGTCTCGTCGACGAGGCGGCAGAACGCGTTCTGCACCTCCTGGAACGTCTGGCCCGTGAACGAGTTCACGGTGAAGACGATCTGGTCGATGTGGACCGGGACGCGCTGGAGGTCGACGAGGATCGCCTCGTCGTCGCCGCCCTGGCCCACACCGCCGACGAGGTTGTCACCGGTGTGCCGGACGGAACCGTCGTCGCTCACGAGGTGGCGGAAGAAGACCACGTCCACGGGCTGCTTGTCCGCGAACAGGACCGCTGACGCGTCCAGGTCGATCTCACGGGTGCGCGAACCGAACAGCCCGCGTCGGGGAGCGGCCTGCCAGCCGAGCCCCATGCGCACCGCGGTCAGCGTGCCTCCGTCGTTCTTTTGAAGACTGATGGCCTGACCCTTGGTCAAGTTGACGGTCACGCGCTGTTCCCCTCTCGAGCGTCCCCTGTTGGCCGCGGACTCCGCGGATGTCAAAACCCTACGCAGCGGCACTGACAATGCCGAACCCCGGCTCGCGCTTTGTGTCGGTCTTGCAACACACCGCGCGCGTGCCGGGCTCCGGCACGGTGGTGGGGACGTCAGGCCAGCCCCGCCTCCCTCATCTGACGCAGTTCCTTCTTCATTTCGGAGACTTCGTCACGCAGCCGGGCCGCGATCTCGAACTGCAGGTCCGCGGCGGCGGCGCGCATCCGTTCGGCCAGCTCCTCGATCTGCTCGGCGAGTTCGGCGGCTGGGCGGTCGGTCGGGACCGTCTCCTTGGCCTTCGCCTTGCCCTTGGCCGGCTTGGCTCCCTTGACGGCGTGGTTGGCGAGTGCGGGCACCGGGCTCTTGGTGCCCTTGCCGTCGTTCGCCTTGCGGTAGCCCGTGCCCAGCAGCTGTTCCGTGTCGACGTCCTCGCGGGCGATCCGCGCCACGATGTCGTTGATCTTCTTGCGGAGCGGCTGCGGATCGATGCCGTTCGCCGTGTTGTACGCGACCTGCTTCTCCCGGCGGCGGTTGGTCTCGTCGATGGCCTTCTCCATCGCCGGGGTGATCTTGTCGGCGTACATGTGGACCTGGCCGGAGACGTTGCGCGCCGCGCGGCCGATGGTCTGGATGAGCGAGGTGCCCGAGCGCAGGAAGCCCTCCTTGTCGGCGTCGAGGATCGCCACCAGGGAGACCTCCGGAAGGTCGAGTCCCTCCCTGAGGAGGTTGATGCCGACCAGGACGTCGAACTCGCCCGACCGCAGCTCCCGCAGCAGCTCGACACGGCGCAGGGTGTCTACGTCGCTGTGCAGGTAGCGCACCTGGATGCCGAGCTCCAGGAAGTAGTCGGTGAGGTCCTCGGCCATCTTCTTGGTGAGCGTGGTGACCAGGACGCGCTCGTCCTTCTCGGTGCGCTTGCGGATCTCGTGCACCAGGTCGTCGATCTGGCCCTCGGTGGGCTTGACCACCACCTCGGGGTCGACGAGGCCGGTGGGTCGGATGATCTGCTCGACGACGCCGTCCGAGCGGGACAGCTCGTACGTTCCCGGGGTCGCCGACAGGTACACGGTCTGGCCGATGCGCTCCTGGAACTCCTCCCACTTCAGCGGGCGGTTGTCCAGTGCGGAGGGCAGCCGGAAGCCGTGCTCGACGAGGGTGCGCTTGCGGGAGGCGTCGCCCTCGTACATGGCACCGATCTGCGGCACGGTGACGTGCGACTCGTCGATGACGAGCAGGAAGTCCTCCGGGAAGTAGTCCAGCAGCGTGTTCGGCGCGGAGCCGGGCTCGCGGGCGTCGAAGTGCATCGAGTAGTTCTCCACACCGGAGCAGGTGCCGATCTGGCGGAGCATCTCGATGTCGTACGTCGTGCGCATCCGCAGCCGCTGGGCCTCGAGGAGCTTGCCTTGCTTCTCCAGCTCGGCGAGGCGCTCCTCCAGCTCCTTCTCGATGCCTCTGATGGCCCGCTCCATGCGCTCGGGGCCGGCGATGTAGTGGGAGGCCGGGAAGACGTACAGCTGCTCGTCGTCGCTGATGACCTCGCCGGTCAGCGGGTGGAGGGTCGACAGGGCCTCGATCTCGTCGCCGAACATCTCGATCCGGACGGCCAGCTCCTCGTAGACCGGGAAGATCTCGATGGTGTCGCCGCGCACCCGGAAGGTGCCGCGTGTGAACGCCATGTCGTTGCGCGTGTACTGGATGTCGACGAAGCGGCGCAGCAGCTCGTCGCGGTCGATCTCGTCGCCGACTCGCAGACTGACCATCCGGTCCACGTACTCCTGAGGAGTACCGAGGCCGTAGATGCAGGAGACGGAGGCGACCACGACCACGTCACGACGGGTGAGGAGCGAGTTGGTGGCGGAGTGGCGCAGGCGCTCCACCTCCTCGTTGATCGAGGAGTCCTTCTCGATGTAAGTGTCCGACTGAGGGACGTATGCCTCGGGCTGGTAGTAGTCGTAGTACGAGACGAAGTACTCGACCGCGTTGTTCGGCAACAGTTCGCGGAACTCGTTGGCCAGCTGGGCGGCCAGCGTCTTGTTCGGCGCCATCACCAAGGTGGGGCGCTGAAGCCTCTCGATCATCCACGCGGTGGTCGCGGACTTGCCGGTGCCGGTCGCGCCCAGCAGGACGACATCCTTCTCACCTGCGCGGATGCGCTTTTCCAGCTCGGCGATGGCCGTGGGCTGGTCACCGCTGGGCTGGTAGGGGCTGACGACCTCGAAGGGCGCCACCGTGCGTTCGATCTGTGAAACGGGCCGCATGGAATCCACCGTACGACCCCGCACTGACAACGGGGGCCGGTCACCAGTCCTGAGGGGTGGTGCGGGAGCCACCGTGTCCGGCGCGCGGGCCGGAGCGGGACAGCGGACGGCGTCCCATGCCCGTGGGGACCAGCTGGGGATGAGCCGGTACGCCGGGCTTGCGCTCGACGATCCGTCCGGGCTTGCCCATGACCATCATCGGGTCGAAGAGCACGACGACGCCGGCCAGGACCAGGAAGACGATCGGGCCGATCATCATGGGGGCGAGCAGGGTCGCGGGCGAGTCGCCGCCCGGGCTTCCGGCGGCGCCGTGCAGGTGGACGCTGACGGCGGCCATGCCGGTGTAGTGCATGCCGCTGACGGCTAGTCCCATGACGAGGCTCGCGCCGATGCTCCAGAGAAATCCGCGGATCTGTCCGGCCGCCCACAGAGCGGCGGTCGCGGCGACGACCGCTATGACGACGGAGGCGGCGACGGTGAGGGTGTTGTACTCGAGCACGCCGTGCAGGCGCATCCCGGCCATGCCCAGGTAGTGCATCGAGGCGATGCCCAGACCGGTGATCGTGCCGCCGGTGAAGAGCGCCACTCCGGTCGCGCCCCGGTGGCCCACGATGAAGACGCCGATCCCCACCATGACGATGGCGACGCCGAGGCTCGCGAAGGTGGTCGCCTTGTCGTAGTGGATGGGGGTCTCCTTGACGGTGAACCCCATCATGGCGACGAAGTGCATGGTCCAGATGCCGGACCCGATGGCGGCCGATCCCAGGGCGAGCCAGCCGGCCCGCCAGGACTGGGCGACCAGCATCGATCTGGTGGTGCAGCGCAGACCGAGCGCGCCGCCGAGGCTGGCCATGAGGTACGCCACCACCGGTGTGACGAGTCCGTAGCTGAAGGCGTCGACGGTGCCCTGCATGCGCGGCTGCCCTTCCCACCCTGAGGGTCTCTGATTTCCGGAAAATACCCCCATCCCAGGCCGTGACGACGGTCAGGGCTGAGGCAGAGAGTATGACCCTCACCGGGGCGGTCGAATGATTTTTCCGGCAAAGAATCACGGCGCTTCCGCACTTGTGCGGCGCCTGTGACCAGTGTCGGGCAATCCCGGTCCACTTGCGTCCTGGCTGCGGCCGAGCCACCGGGCTCCGTTGCTGCCATTCTGGTGCTTTCCGTAATCGATCAGACACCAGGAGTGAGCATGCACGCGCGCGTTGCCGCCGCCACGATCACGGCCCTCTTCGGGCTCGGCGTCGCGATACTGCCCACCCCGCACGCCCGCGCCTCGGGCGATCAGAGCCCGGTCGTCATCGCCCACCGCGGCGCTTCGGCGTACGCGCCGGAGAACACGCTGGCCGCCGTCGACAAGGCGGCCGCCATGGGCTTCAGCTGGGTCGAGAACGACGTGCAGCGCACCAAGGACGGCCGGCTCGTCGTCATCCACGACGCCACGCTGGAGCGCACGACCGACGTCAAGCAGCTGTTCCCCGGCCGGTCGCCCTGGCGGGTGAAGGACTTCACCGCCGAGGAGATCGCACGCCTGGACGCGGGAAGCTGGTTCTGCCCCCGGTATGCGGGCGCGCGTGTGCCGACGCTGTGGCAGTACATGGAGCGCGTGTCCCGGCATCACCAGAACCTGCTCCTGGAGATCAAGAATCCCGCGCTGTATCCGGGGCTCGAGCGACAGATCCTCAAGCTGCTCGCCAACGAGGGCTGGCTCGACGCGGACCACCTCAGGAACCGGCTGATCGTCCAGAGTTTCAGCGCGGACAGCGTGCGGATGGTCCACGACCTGCGCCCAGGGATCACAACCGCTTACCTGGGCACGCCGCCCACGACGGAGCTGCCGCTGTACGCGCGGTTCGCCGACCAGATCAACTCGACGCAGACCGAGCTCTCCGCCCGCTACGTCTCCGCGGTCCACGCCCTCAAGGGACCGCACGACCGGCCGATGAAGGTGTTCGCCTGGAACGTCGACACCGCGGAGGCGGCCCGGCGGGTGTCCGGCTTCGGCGTTGACGGCATCATCACGAACGCACCCGACGTGGTTCAGGCCGTGATCGGCGCTCACTGAACCGGTGGCGCGCTGCGCACCGCTCCGCCCTGTCCGCGCCCGGGGCCGTTGGACGTCAGTCAGTGCCCGGGTCACGGCCACCGGAACCTGAGTATCAGCATCGATGTCAGTGCCGCGCCGTACGGTGGGCGCATGGACAGTCATGGGCAGAACGAGCAACAGCTGGTGTGGACCGTCGTCCCCACCGGCATCGGCCCTCTGTTGCTGGCCGCCACACCTGAGGGCCTGGTGAACGTGGTGTTCCACGCCTCGGACGCCGTGCGTGACAAGGCCCTGGAGCGGCTCGCGTCCCGGCTCGGGGCCGAGCCCGTGGAGGATCCCCGCTCACCGCTGCTGGTAGAGGCGATACGCCAGGTGACGGCGTACTTCGCGGGCAGGCTGCACGCCTTCGCGCTGCCTCTGGACTGGTCCCTGATCACCGGCTTCAACCGCCAGGTACTGCGCGAGCTGGCATCCGGCGTGCCGTACGGCACGGTGGTGGGGTACGGCGACCTGGCCGGCCGGGTCGGTCAGCCGGGCGCCGCCCAGGCCGTGGGTGTGGCGATGGGATCGAATCCGCTGCCGGTGGTGGTGCCGTGCCACCGCGTGGTCGAGAGCGGCGGCGGCATCGGTGGGTTCGGAGGGGGTCTGGAGACCAAGCGGAAGCTGCTGGCGCTCGAAGGGGTCCTGCCGGAACCGCTGTTCTGATCCGGTCCGCGACCGCATGCGCCCAGGTGGTGTTGCCTCCCGGACCTCGTAAGGGTTTGGCCGGGTGCGCCGCCCGCCAGAGATGAGAGAAGACCCAGCGACAGGAGGCAGGCGCGTGCTGGTGGTGTCCGAAGAGGTACGGGAGGCGCTCGCCGCCCGTCGGCCGGTGGTGGCTCTGGAGTCGACGATCATCGCGCACGGGCTGCCGCGCCCGCGCAATCTTCAGGTCGCGCTGGAACTGGAGGACGTCGTCCGGCAGGAGGGCGCCGTACCGGCGACGATCGCGGTGCTGGACGGTCGGCCCCATGTCGGCCTCGGCAAGGACCAGGTGGAGCGGGTCGCGAACGAGGACGGGATCCGCAAACTGGGCCATCGAGATCTGCCCCTCGCAGTGGCAGCGGGCGTCAGCGGGGCGACGACGGTGTCCGCGACGGCGCTGCTGGCCTCCCTCGCCGGCGTACGGGTGTTCGCCACGGGTGGACTGGGCGGGGTCCACCGGGAGTGGACGGTGACCCAGGACGAGTCCGCCGACCTGGGCCTGCTGGCGCGGACCAGGATCACCGTGGTCTGCGCGGGCGTGAAGTCGATCCTGGACGTGCCTGCCACCCTTCAGCGCCTGGAGACGCTGGGTGTGGCGGTCGCCGGATATCGCACGGACCGCTTCCCGGGCTTCTACCTGTCCGACTCCGGCCATCCGGTCGACTGGACGCTGGAGACGCCCGGGCAGGTGGCGGAGGTCATGCGGGCGCAGGACGCGCTCGGCGCCACCCGGTCGGCGCTCATCGTCGCCAATCCGGTACCGGTGGCGGAGCAGCTCGATCCGGAGCTTCACGCGCGCGTGCTCGCCGACGCGCTGACCGCGTGCCACGAGGAAGGGGTCACCGGTCAGGCGGTCACACCGTTCCTCCTGGACCATCTGGTGCGACACACCGACGGCGCGTCGCTCAGCGCCAATCTGGCGGCTGTGCGCGGGAACGTGCGGCTCGCGGCGCGCATCGCGGCGGCCTGGGCGGGGGCGTGAGCGGGGCGCTGCTGGTCGTCGGGGACGTCGTCACGGATGTCGTCGCACGGCACCTCGGCCCTCTCGCGTCAGGTACGGACACGGCCGCCGTCATCCGCACGCTGCCCGGTGGCGCAGGCGCGAACGTGGCGTGCTGGGCGGCTCGGTGGGGCTGCCGGGACGTGCGGCTGCTCGGACGCGTCGGGGCCGATTCCGCCGCCTGGCACGAGCGGGAGCTGACGGAGTCGGGCGTACAGCCACATCTGGTCGTCGACCCCGAGGCCCCTACGGGAACGGTGATCTGTCTGGTGGACACGGGCGCCTCGGCGGAGCGGACGTTCCTCACGGACAGCGGGGCGTCGCTGCGGCTGGCCCCCGGTGACTGGTCGGACGAGCTGCTCGACGGTGTCGTACGGCTGCACCTGTCGGGCTACCTGTTGTTCTCCGAGCCCAGCCGGGCGCTGGCGACGGTGGTCCTCGAAGCGGCACGCGCGCGTGGAGTGCCGGTGAGCCTGGATCCGGCGTCGGCGGGGTTCCTCACCGAGCTGGGTGTGGACCGGTTCCTGGCGTTCGCCGAGGGCGTCGATGTACTGCTGCCCAGCCGGGACGAGGCGTGTCTGCTGACCGGACTCCCCGACCCGGCGGACGCGGCGGCCAAGCTGAGCCGCCTTGTGCCCCTGGTGGTCACCAAGCAGGGTGCGCAGGGAGCACTGGTGGCCGCGTCGGGGGCAATTGCCGCGCGGATCCCGGCGGCTCCGGCCACGCCCCGGGACACGACGGGCGCGGGGGACGCGTTCACCGGGGCGTTCCTGGCGGCACTGCTCGCGGGGGCCGAGCCGGAGGAGGCGGCGACGGAAGGGTGCGAGGCGGGGGCGATGGCGGTGGAGACAGTGGGAGGGAGACCCATGAGGAGCGTGCGGTAGCCCTGGCAGGCTCCGCCGTACGCGGTGACGGCCCTTTCGCCTTCACCTCCCGGCCCTTACTCCTTGCGGCCCCACGCCGAGATCATCGGAGCGGTCGCCAGGTCCATCGTGCCGGAGCCGACGTTGGCCAGGTGACGGTCGATGTCCTCGTCCGTGGCGAGGCCCGCGGAGACGAGCTGGTCGCGGATCTGCCGGATCGTCGCGGATTCGAGCGCCGCACAGGCCGGAGAGGTGAGAGGGAAGTAGGCGTCGGCCTCGACCCGGCTGAGACCCGCCTCCCGCAGCAGGCGCGGGAGTCCACGGCCGTAGGAGAGGTCGGCGCCACGCTCGGCGAGCAGCGTACGGAAGCCCTCGCGCAGGCGGTTGGCGAGCCGCTGCTCGGGGCCGTACTCGTCCGGGCAGCTCAGGGGCTGCAGCGCCGGGTCCGCGTCCTCGATCAGAAGGCGTCCGCCGGGGCGGAGCGCCTTGATCATGGAGTGCAAGGCCCTGTCCCTGTCCGGGACATGTACGAGGACAAGCCGGGCGTGCACGAGGTCGAAGTCCTCGCCGGGAGGTTCTTCCGTGCCCACGTCGTGAGTGCGGACCTCGATCGGAGGCTGCGCGGCCTGGGCCGCCCACGAGGTGTCGATGTCGGTCGCGACGACCTGCCCGGTCGGTCCGACCTTCCTGGCGAGCCAGGAGATCACGGAGGTGCCGCCGGCGCCGACCTCCCAGCACCGCCAGCCGAGTCCGATGCCGAACCCCTCGAGGTGGCGGAAGGTCGCGGGGTCGAAGAGGGCGGACAACGCCTCGAACCGCCGGCCGGCCTCGGTCTGCCGGTTGTCGAGAAGGTACCCGTCGTTGTGCGTCATGCGGAGATCATCGCAGTGGGCGCGCCGGTCCGTGCGAGGCGACGCTCCGTAGCGCCTCCCTGGCCCGCCCAGAGCGGCGGACAGCCCACGCGCCAAAGCGGAATGTTCCATTTCCACAGGCTTCTCCGGCGATCACGGCGGACTGGCAGACTGGCTCCGCGACGGCGCAGAGTGCGGCGCGAGGAGATCCACTCAAGGAGATCCAGATGTCCATGGCAGGGAATCTGCGTAAGGTCACGAGTCTGGGCAGGGTCGGCGGCCTCCGCAAGGTGGCACGGTTGGGGCGGCGCCGTGCGCGCGTCGATCTGAGCCACCCCGCCCGTTCGCCGCTGGGCTCCGCGGTGGTCAACTGCGTGACCTACCAGGACGGCGTGCGCGTTCCCGGAGTCGGCGATCTCGTCGAGGCCGTGGAGCGGGTCCGCAAGAGCGACGACGGTTTCGTCTGGCTGGGACTGCACGAGCCGACGGACCAGGAAATCGCGGGCATCGCCGAGCTCTTCGACCTGCACCCGCTGGCGGTCGAGGACGCTGTGGAAGCGCATCAGCGTCCGAAGCTCGAGCGGTACGGGGACACGCTGTTCGCGGTGTTCAAGACCGTCTGCTACGTCGAGCACAAGGAGTTGACGGCGACGAGCGAGGTGGTGAACACCGGCGAGATCATGGTGTTCATCGGCCCCGCCTTCGTCATCACGGTGCGGCACGGCCGGCACGGTTCGCTCGGCCCGCTGCGCGAGGAACTGGAGGCCAATCCCCAGCAGCTCGCGAAGGGGCCGGCCGCGGTGCTGCACGCGGTCGCTGACCATGTGGTGGACGACTACCTCAACGTCACGGACGCGGTGCAGGAGGACATCGACCAGGTCGAGACGGGCGTGTTCACGGAGAACGGCGCGCGGCTGGATCCGGGACGCATCTACCAGCTCAAGCGTGAACTTCTCGAGTTGAAACGTGCGGTGGCACCGTTGGGCCGTCCCATCCAGGAGTTGGCCACCCGGCCGATCCGGGTGATCGACCCGGAGATACAGGCGTACTTCCGGGACGTCTCCGACCATCTGCTGCGCGCCACCGAGCAGATAGCCGCGTTCGACGAGTTGCTCAACTCGATCCTGCAGGCGCATCTCGCCCAGGTGAGCGTCGCGCAGAACGAGGACATGCGGAAGATCACGGCCTGGGCCGCGCTGATCGCGGTGCCCACCATGGGCACCGGGGTCTACGGCATGAACTTCGCGTACATGCCGGAGCTGCACTGGAAATTCGGCTACCCGCTGGTCCTCGTCGTGATAGCGGTGGCCTGTGTGGTGCTGTACCGAGGGTTCAAGCGCAACGACTGGCTGTGACCCCGGCGCGGCTCCCGGCGGGTTGCCGGGTCAACGCGAGGCCGTCCTCGCGTAGACGCTCTCGACCCAGGTGGCGAGCTGATCGTCCGTCAGGTGCTCGGCGAGGTCGGACTCGCTGATCATGCCGACGAGGCGCTTGTTGTGGATGACGGGAAGCCGGCGGATCTGGTGCTCCTCCATCTCGTGGAGCACGTCGCCGACATCGGCGTCCGCGTCGATCCAGCGCGGCGTGCCCTTGGCCAGGTCGCCCGCGGTCACGCGCGAGGGGTCGTGGCCCATGGCCACGCAGCCGACGACGATGTCGCGATCGGTGAGGATGCCGCAGAGCCGCTCGTTATCGTCGCTGATGGGCAGGGCACCGACGTTGAGTTCGCGCATCAGCTGGGCGGCGCGGTCCAGCGTCTCGTGGGCGGGGATCCACTGGGCACCACGGTGCATGATGTCTCCGGCGGTGGTCATGGGTACCTCCCGGGGCCGGACGGCCGGCGCGGCACGGGACGCACCGCAGGTCCCGGCGCACTTCAATTCTCGCCGGGCCTTCGGGCCAACGCACCTGGAACCACCGGACGGCGGGAGCGCCTCGGAGGCGGCACGGAGGCGGCTTACGCCACCGGGTGGGTTCAGCCGTTCCAGGCCGGGTGGCGGGGATCGTCCGCGCGGATCAGCACGTCGGCGACGGCGCCGGGGTCCGTCTCCGCCTCGTAGCGCGCGAACGCGGGCAGGGTCCAGTGTTCCGGCTCGGGCGTACGGCGGCGCAGCGCGCCCGGTGAGAGGAGCACGTGGACGGTCAGGTCCGAGGGGAACCAGTGCCGAAGGAGGAGGGGGCCGTGGAGCAGCAGCAGGCCACCCGGCGGAAGGTGGACGTAGGGACTGCGGGTCGCGCGGTCGGTGACCGGGTCCCAGAGGTCGGGCAGGACGCGTCCGTCACCGCCGGGCTCGAGGGGGCCGAAGACCTCGCGCCACAGGGCGCCGGTGTCGAGCCAGCCGTCATAGTAGGAGTCCAGGTCCCGATGACCGTGCTCGAGGCGGACCGACGCGGGCCTCAGAAAGCCCTCCGCACCGACGACGAGCGAGGGGCGGCCACGTATGCGCAGGGCGTCGGACACGCGCTGGGCGAGGTCACCGGGGCGCGCGGCCGGGGCTCCGTCGAAGGCGATGCGCCGCCAGAGGCTGCCGTCGCCCGGCTTCAGGTCGAGCAGCCGGTCGGCGAGGGTGTCGCCGAGCCGTTCCCAGGTGATCGCTTCGAGTCGCACAGGGCCCATGATGCCGCGCCACGCCGGCAAACCCACTTCACGGCTTGTCCCAGGCGGGCGGTACCGCGCTCGGCCGGGAGCGGAGCGCTGAAGCGGGGCGGGGGCCGTCGTCACCCGAGGAACCGGACGGGAGAAGGCCAGAGGACGAGCGGCGCCCGTTGCGGTCGGCGTCCGGATGGACGGGGAAGGAGACGGATATGGCACCGACCCCAACTCCCTCGCCATGCGGCGCACTTCTGGTCTTCCAGCCGGTCAAGCGGCGACACTGTGCCGAGTGCCGGAGGGGACCGTTGCCGTTGCTGGTCTTGGAGGAGGGGACGCCGTGGTGCCTGGAGTGCGCGGATCTCGGGCATCTGGTGTTCCTGCCGCGGGATGATACGGCGCTGACCCGGCGGGCGCGGGAGGCGAGCGGCCTGTCGGCGGTGGTGGTGCGGTTCAACCGGCGCCGCGGCCGGTACGAGCGCCAGGGTGTGCTCGTCGAGGAGGCTGCGCTCGCCCTGGCCGAGGACCGGTGCCTGGCGGACGCGGAGGCGCGGCGCAGGCGGCGGGCGCGGGACGCGCGGCGGCGTGCGGAGGAGGACGCGCGGTTCGCGGAGGCGTTCGCAGCGGAGATCCGGCGACTGTTTCCCGGATGTTCGGCCGAGCGAGCCCGGGCGATCGCGGGGCATGCGTCAGTGCGCGGCAGTGGGCGGGTGGGGCGCAGCGCGGCGGGACGGGCCCTGTCACCGGAGGCGGTCACGGCGGCGGTGCGGGCGTCCGTACGGCACCTGGAGACGCCGTACGACCAGCTGCTGATGGACGGCGTGGCGCGGCCCGAGGCGCGACGGCGCATCGCGGCACGTGTGGAGGCGGTGCTGCGGGAGTGGAGTCTTCGGCAGGCAGCGTGATCCGGGGCCGTCCGGGTTCCGGGGAAAGTGAACCACGTCCGGGCGGTCGCCGCGGTCGCCACGGCCGGCGCCGCGGTGTCGTACGTACTGGCCCTCACCTGAGGCGTCAGCCGTCGCGCAGCCCCGATGGGCAGGGCGCGCACGGGACCCTGGAGTCGTATCGTGGCACGAGACGATCCAGTATGGACGCAAGGGGGACGGCGATGGCCGATCCCAAGGGTTTTATGACCACACCCCGCGAGGAATGGCCCCGCAGGCCGGTCGAGGAACGGGTGCGGGACTGGAACGAGGTGTACGTCCCCGGTGCGCTGCTGCCGATCATCAGCCGGCAGGCGAACCGGTGCATGGACTGCGGGATCCCGTTCTGCCACGACGCCTGCCCGCTCGGAAACCTGATTCCCGAGTGGAACGACCTCGTCTCCCGCGAGGACTGGCGGGCGGCGAGCGACCGGCTGCATGCCACCAACAACTTCCCCGAGTTCACGGGGCGGTTGTGCCCGGCTCCCTGCGAAGCGGGCTGCGTGCTCGCCATCAACCAGCCCGCGGTCACCATCAAGAACGTGGAGGTGGCCATCGCCGACCGGGCCTGGGAGGAGGGGTTCGCACCACCGCGCCCGCCGGAGCGGCTGTCGGGGCGCACCGTCGCGGTCGTCGGATCCGGGCCCGCGGGCCTTGCCGCGGCCCAGCAGCTCACCCGGGCCGGTCACACCGTGGCTGTCTACGAGCGGGCGGACCGGATCGGGGGGCTGCTGCGATACGGGATACCGGCGTTCAAGATGGAGAAGCGGCATTTGGACCGCCGACTGGAGCAGATGCGCGCGGAGGGAACGAAGTTCCGTACGTCCACGGTCATAGGGAAGGACATCGGGGCGGCGGAGCTGCGGTCGCGGTACGACGCCGTGGTGATCGCGACCGGCGCGACGGCATGGCGTGAACTGGACGTACCTGGACGCGAGTTGGCCGGAATCCATCAGGCCATGGAGTATCTGCCGCTGGCGGACCGGGTGTGCGAGGGGGATCTGGAGGTCTCGCCGCTGTCGGCGGCCGGGAAGCATGTGGTGATCGTGGGAGGTGGGGACACCGGGGCGGACTGTCTGGGGACGGCGGTGCGCGAACGGGCCGCGTCCGTCACCCAGCTCGACATCTATCCGCAGCCGGAGCCGGAACGGAACCAGGACGCCGAGCCATGGCCGACGTATCCGAAGATCTACCGGTTGTCCGCGGCGCACGAGGAGGCGCGCGATCTGCGTACGGCTCCGGCGGCGGACGCGGACGCGCGGCTGTTCGCGGCGTCCACGCTCCGCTTCACGGGAGACGCGGACGGGCACGTTCGGGAGCTGCACCTGGTCGAGGTCGACGAGCGGCGCCGACCGCTGCCGGGCTCGGATCGGACGCTGCCCGCCGACCTCGTGCTGCTCGCGCTGGGGTTCTCGGGGCCCGACCGGAAGGACGGGATCATCGAGCAGCTCGGACTCGCACTCGACGCTCGCGGCACGATCGCGCGGAACGAGGACTTCGAGACGAGCGTCCCGGGCGTGTACGCCGCCGGGGACGCGTCGCGCGGGCAGTCACTGATCGTGTGGGCGATCGCGGAGGGGCGGGCCGTGGCGGCGGCGGTGGACCGGCGGCTGTCCGGCGGGACGTCACGCCTGCCGGCACCGATCGGGCCGTACGACCGCCCGATGACGGCGTGAGCCAGGCGGGACCCGGCGTGGACCCGGCGATGGACCCGGCGATGGACCCGCCGCGTGCCCACCGGTCGCGGCCGCTGTGGCACCGCTGCGCCGCGCACGACGTGCCCCGGCCCTGCCGCCGGGCTATCCCTTGCGCCCCACCGCCCCATACCCCGGAATGACCCCGTCGTCCTGGCCACGGACCGGTTCGCCGAGTTCCGGGTGCCATTTGTGGACCACCTCGACGCCGGGGTCGACGAGGTCGAGGCCGTCGAAGAAGTGGGCGAACTCCGCGCGGGAGCGGAGCGCCAGCGTGACCCCGGCCGCCTTGAGCTTCTCCGTGGCCGCCGCCGACTCCTCCGGTGTGAAGTCGGCGGTGGCGTGGGTCATCACCAGGTAACTGCCGGAAGGCAGTTCGGACAGCAGGCGGCCGACCAGGTCGTGGGCGCCGTCCTCGTCGGCGACGAAGTGCAGCAGCGCGACGAGGGACAGCGCCACGGGCCGGGAGAAGTCCAGGACCTTCCTGGCTCCGTCGACGAGGGCCGCGGGGTCCCGCACGTCGGCCTGCAGGTACTCGGTCGCGCCCTCGGGCGTGCTGCGCAGCAGGGCAGCCGCGTGGGCCAGCACGATCGGGTCGTTGTCGCAGTAGACGACGCGCGCCTCGGGCGTGATCCGCTGGGCTATCTGGTGCAGGTTCGGTTCGGTCGGGATGCCGGTGCCGATGTCCAGGAACTGCCGCACGCCGTTGTGGGCCAGCCAGCGTGTGGCGCGGTGCATGAACGCGCGGTTGACGCGTGCCATCACCGGCACCCTCGGGTCGAGGGCGAGCATCTGCCGGCCCATCTCCTCGTCGACGGGGTAGTTGTCCTTCCCGCCGAGGTACCAGTCGTACATGCGCGCGGGGTGCGGCTTGCTCGTATCGATGACGACGGCGTCCTGGGCGGGGTCCTGCCCGGTCATGAGGAACTCCGTAAGTGTCTGGGGAACTCAGTGGTCAACTGAACGCCAAGTTAGTGATGCGGATGACAACATGGGGGGCAACAAGGTGGTTATGACAGCAGGAAGTCCGCCTCCCCTGCCTTGGCCCCCTCGATGAACGCGGTCATCTCGTCGGAGGTGTAGATCAGCGCGGGCCCGTCCGGGTCCGTGGACTGGCGGACGGCGATCCGGCCGTCGGGGAGCTTCATCGCCTCCAGGCAGTTGCCGCCGTTGCCTCCGCTCCACGGCTTGTGCCAGCCCTCGCTGCCCAGTTCACGGGCCGGCATGCCGTTGTAGACGCGTTTGCGCGGCGTGATGCGGTCCATTCACAGCTCCTTGCGGAGACCCTCGAGGATCTCCTTCGTGCGTTGTGCAGGGGCGGCCTGGGCCGCCATGCGGTCCATGACCTCGAGGTGGGTCGCCACCTCGGTTCGCGCGTCCAGGTAGACGGCTCCGGTCAGGTACTCGCTGTAGACCATGTCCGGCAGTTCTGACATGGCGAACCGGAACAGGACGAATGGCCCGTAGGTGCCTGGGTGCGGGCCCGAGGAGAACTCCAGCACCTGCAACGTCACATGGGGCAGTCGCGTGACCTCCAGCAGCCGTTCGACCTGGTCTCGCATGGCCGCGGGACCGCCGACGGGGCGGCGCAGCGCGGTCTCGTCCATCACGGCCCAGATACGGGGCGCGTCGTCGCGCGTGAGCAGTTCCTGACGCTGCATGCGCAACGCCACGTGACGCTCGATGTCCTCGGGTCTGGTCTGCCCGATGGCGCCCGACTTCAGGACGCCTCGGGCGTACTCCTCGGTCTGCATGAGGCCGGGTACGAAATGGGGCTCGTACTGGCGGATGAGCGCGGCCGCACCCTCCAGGCTGACGTACATCGAGAACCAGCCCGGAAGAATGTCGTGAAACCGCTGCCACCAGCCCGGGCGGTTGGCCTCCTCGGCCAGTTGGACGAAGACCTCGGCCTCCTCGTCGCTCACCCCGTATGCCCTCAGCAGGAGTTGGAGGTAGGGGATTTTGAGGGCGACCTCGGCGGTCTCCATACGGCGGACGGTGGCGGGTGCGACACGCAGGATGCGCGCGGCTTCCTCCCGCTTGAGGCCCGCACGTTCACGCAGGTGCAGCAGGCGTCGGCCGAGGACCACCTGACCGACCGTCGGCGCCGAGCGCGGCTCGCTCACCTCGCACCTCCTCCCGTCCTTGTGGCGCTGACTGCCCAGGCGGCACCGTTCGAACTCTTTCCGCACCGCCGCCTACACACGTTCGATTACGGCTCACGGACTTTCGACGCGGGCCCCGGACTCTGACGTCCGTACCCCAGATCCCAACTGGCGTCGTTCGGCGTGTCGTTGCGAGCAGTGTGCCACGCCCCTTCTCGGAGTCACACAGCACTCTGCAATTTTCAGAGTGACCCTTGCCAAGTGTTCATGTCACGGCGATAGTGGCAAGCGTGCTTCCGCCCGCGTCGTTAGGAACAGACGCCCCCGCAGACCGGTCCGGCCTGGGTGGCGCCTCAGGGCTGCGCCCCGGCGCGGCCGCCGAACGCCGGTTCCGCTTCGAGCTGGCCGCACACCCGGCCTCCGTGGCGCGGGCCCGGCAGCTGACGCGTGCTCGGCTGGCCGACTGGGCGGTGTGCGAAGACACGTGCGACACTGCCGCACTGGTCGTCTCCGAACTGGTGACCAACGCGATCGTGCACACCGCCGGGGAGCACGTCGTATGTGAACTGCACGACGAAGACGACCTGCTGCGCATAGCCGTGCGCGACGAGGGTTGCGCCCCCGGCGAGCCGCGGCCCGGGCGGCAGCGCCCCGAGGAGGAGCACGGGAGGGGATTGCTTCTCGTCGCGGCTCTGTGCCGCGCCTGGGGAGCCCAGGAGGCGGGGCCCGGGCTGCTGGTCTGGGCGGAGGTGGCACGCGAGGCCGACCAGTCGGCGCCCGCCCGACTCCCCCGCCCGACGCAGCCGTCCCGGGACCTGTCGTGTTCCGGCGACAGGCCTCGGGCGCAGGAGGAGGCGACGCGGCCCGATCCCAGCAGGGAAAGCGCAATGGAGCGGTCCGACCCGGGTTGGAACGCCAAGAAGCCGCCCGCGGACGGTGGTGCGCGCTTCGATGTCGGCTGGAGTGCCAAGCGGCTCCCCGCGGACGGTCGGGGTTCCGAGGCGGAGCCGTTCCTGGGGACGGGGACCGCATGGGTGTGAGGGGGGCGCATACCGCGGGCCATGGAGTCACCCGGGTCCTGACCCTGGACTCGCTGGCCCGTCTCGACCGGGCGCGGCGGGCGCCCGGAGCGGCGTCCAGCCGGCTCCCTCTGCCCGACGGCATGACCGTCCCGCTCGGCTGCGACGCGGTGGCCGTGCCCGCCCGCTACGGGCCCCTGGTGCTGCCCAGACTGCCGCGGCTGGGCTGTGTGTACGCCGACCGGGCCGACTGGTGGTGGATCGTGCCGTCCGACTCCGATGTCGCCCTGGACTGGCCGGCACCCGCCCGCTACGCCCACGGCGCGCTCGTCCCGGACGCGGAGAGCGTCCCCGAGCTCATCCGCCGCGCGGACGACAGCGTGCCGTACACCCCGCCGATCCCCCTGTATCTGGCGCTGTGCCGGGTCACGGGCACCCCTCCGGCGTGGGCACGCCCGATCAGCGCGTGACCGTACGGCCGCCCCATGACAGGGGGCCGCGCGCGAAACGGCATGAGCACGCACGCGTGCCTAGCGGATACACGCAGGACGCCCCTGACGGTTGCAGGCGCGCCACTGACGATTGCAGGCGCGCCACTGACGGTTGCAGGCGCGCCACTGACGATTGAGGCGTGTCCTTGAGGACTGCGGCGTGCCGCCCACGACCGCGCGCGTACGCGCCCCTGCCGACCCGACCGGTGCGGCGGTCACTCGGCGGCGTCGGCCCCCCGCACGACCACCAGGAACGCATCCGTCATGAGGTCCATCACGACCTCCGCGGCCTGCCCCTCCAGGCGCCGCGCCTGCGCGAACTCCTCCGCCGGCCACGAGCCCCGCGGCCCGCCGGCGGGAAAGCGCGCCAGCACTGTTCGCCCGTTCACCCTGCACCTCCTTGCAACGCCGTGTCTCGGCGAGCCGATCACGGTCGACTCCTAGAGTTAAACGCATGCCCTTGGGTGAACGGCGCGTTAAGTGACGCTACTGAGACGCATTTGACACGCGGTCAATGCGAAATCAGGGCGAATTCATCGGAACAGCCTGATTTGCCGGAGGCTCGGGACCTTCCGCGCGACGGCCACGACCACGGGGATGCCACGGCCGCGACCGCGGCGCTGCCGGGTGCCGGGTGCCGGGTGTCAGATAGTCCCCCTGGAAGCCGTGACGGCTTGCGCTACACCGCCAGGGGCAGCCGCGGGGTCTCCTCCGTGCCCAGTCTGGCATGCGCGCGGCGCTCGGCGAGTTCGTCGAGCAATTCGGCGAGCCGTTGGCGGTGCCGGGGCGTGAGGCGTCCGCTGTCATCGAGGTGCACGGCACAGGCTGTGGTGGTGTCGACAAGTCGTTCGAGCGTGGCGGCCACCTCGTCCATGCCCTCGGTGTGGCGGGCGAGGGCGGGGTGCTCGGCGGCGGCGAGGTCGATCGCGAGGCGGGCCTCGGCGAGCGCACGGTAGGCCTCGCGGCGCAGCGCCCAGCGCCCGGCGCGGTCGTCCTCCCGGGTCAGGACGTGCGCGAGGTAGGCGTGTGCGGCGTCCACCGCGCGTACCAGCCGGGCCCGTACGGTGCCGCCGCGCTGCCCCGGCGTCGGCAGATGCCCGACGAGCAGCACGATCCCGCAGGCCAGCAGCGTCTCCCCGATGCGGCTCCAGGATGCCTGCGACTCGCCGCCGACCATGACCAGGGCGAGGACGAGGACGGTGACGACGGCGGTCTGCGCGGCGAAGTGCCTCGTGGCGACCGGGATGAGCGCGCCGCACAGCGCGACGATCGTGACGAGCCCCGCGGGCCGGGGCACGACGGCGGCGAGGGCGGCGAAGACGACGGCACCCAGCACCGTCCCGGCCGCCCGGCACAGCACACGGGAGACCAGCGGCCCGAGGTCGGGCTTGACGAGGAAGACGGCGGTGGCGGGCAGCCAGTACCAGTGGGTGTGGTGCCCGTACCAGTGGGTGCGATGCAGGGCCTGCGCGATGGCGGCGCCGGCGCCGAAGCTGAGGGCGACGCGGAGTCCGTACTCGCGTCCCCCGGCGCCCAGGACGGTGCGCAGCACGGAGGCGGCGGTACGGCGCCGGGCGTGCAGGCCGTGTCCGTCGCCGCCCCGGTCGAAGGTGTCGGCGGCGTGCAGGAGGGCGTCGTCGAGGGCGCGCAGCGCGGGGGCGTTGCGGGTCGGCGCGGGCAACGGTCCGGTGTGCGTGTTGCCACGCACGGCGGCTGCGAGGCGGCGCGGCCCCTGCGCTGCCCGCGCGGGAACGGCGTCCCCGGCCCAGGCGAGCGCGGTGGCGGCCTCGGCGAGAGGGAGAGCGGCGGCGTACTGCGCGCGCAGGCGCCGTTCGGCGGAGGAGGACGCGTACCGCCGCAGCCGGGGCCCGGCGAGGGCGTCCTGGGCGTGGTCGAGGGCGGCGGTCAGGGCCGCCCTCCGCGCGGTGGCGTCCGGGGTGCCGGTGGCGAGGAGCAGGTCGGCGATGGCGTCGTACACCCCGGCGACGGCGTCGCGTTCCCCGTCGAAGCGGTAGTCGCCGGTGGTCGCGCCGGGCGTGGGCAGCACCAGGCGCAGCGCCAGCAGCCAGCCGGCGCCGGCGAGGAAGGCGAGGGCCCGCTGCCAGCCGCTCTCGGGCAGCGGCATCCCGGCACCGATGGCCGCGCCGACGAGCAGCTGCGTACCGGCCCCGGAGGCGACGGGCCCTACCGCGCTGACGGCTCCGGCGACGAGTCCGAGGCCGGTGAGCACGAGAGTGAGGAGGACGGCTTCGGTGTGCTGCCCGGCATACGTCCCGGCGAGCAGCCCACCGGCCCCCGCGAGCGCGGGCGCCCCGAGCCGCTGCACGGAGGTCCGTCGGCTGCCGGACCGGTCGTTGATCCCGGCGAGCATGGCCCCGAGGGCGGCGAGGACACCGGCCGACGTACGCCCGACGAGCAGGGCGGCCAGCAGTAGCGGCCCCGCGGCGAGCGCACCCCGCGCGACGGCGCTCCAGGGCACGGGACCGCGCTGGGCGCGCAGGGCGTGGGCGAGCCAGGGCGGCAGGGCGAACACGGGACGCGACACAGGGCTCCTGTCCGGACGAGGGCGGGGCCTTCGGGCGACGGTGGCCGGGCGGTGTGGCGTCCACGGTAGGGGGTGTTCTTGGAGCGAAAAGGACGTGAGCGTTTCGGCGGTGTGAAAGGGCGGGCGGGGGGCGTGTTCTTTATGAACGCAACCCCACGCCGCCGACGTCGTCCCTCACACCCGGATGAGTGCCTCTGCCGCGGCGACCGACCGGGTCAGCGACTCCGGGTCCGGGCCAAGGCCCGCGACGATGTCGTCAGCCGCTCTGAGTCCCGCACGCTCCACCAGTCGTTTTTCGTTGGTCACCCATTCCCCGCGCGCAGCGAGAACGGCATGTGCCGCTTGGGCGGTTGCCACCGCGACGGCACCGGCGACCTCCGTCCGCCGCCCGGCCGGGGCGTGGTTGGCCTTGGCGTATGCGAGCGTCGCCCGTGCCGTTCCGAGCCATCGCGCGTACGCGCTCGTGCGCAGCTTCTCCGGGTAGCGGGCGGGGCGTGGGACCGCTCCACGCAGGACGCGGTTGACGGCCAGTTCGGCGACCAGCAGGTACGTCGGGATTCCGGCCAGATGGAACAGCAGCGGCTCGACCTGGAACCGCCCTTCTTCCGCCTCGGTGAGGACCTGGTCGACAACGTCCAGGTCCCGGTAACGGATGTCCACGCGGCGGTCCTCGATCGTCAGCCAGGCGCCGCCGTTGAAGACGCCGCCGCCCCAGCCGCCGATCTCCGAGACCTCGCCCTCCCAGCCGACGGACCGAAGGTCGTCGGGGTCGAACGGGCCCCGGTAGTAGAAGGCCAGATCCCAGTCGCTGGCCGGGGTGTGGGTGCCCTGGGCGCGGGATCCGCCGAGGGCGACGGCACGGGCCGCGGGGAGGGCGGCCAGGCGGTCCGCCACGGCGTCGAGGAACGTGTCGTCGTCTCCGGTCACCGTCTGCGTCACCGAGGCGTTCTCGTTCACCGGGCCCCCTTCGCCGCAGGTACGACGCCCACGGTAGTCCGGCGCGAGCGGCACGTCGCCGGGATTTCGAGCGGTTGGGGTGGCGGGACCTGGTGATGATCGCGCTGGCGGTCTGGATCCTCGCGAAGGCCGACTGGAGCATCTCGCTCACCTCCACGCCTCACCCGGTCTCCGTGGGCGAGCAGTGGCGGCAGTGGTTCGGCGCCGTCGGGCTCATCCTCGCCACCTACGGCACCCTTATGCTCAACTTCTGCGACTTTTTCCCGCTTCGCACCCGAACACCACCGTCAAGCGCGGCAACTTCTGGGGCCTGCCGGTCAACTCGACGGCCTTCGTGATCGTGTCGGTCATCGTCACGGCCGGTTCCATCAAGGTGTTCGGCGAGGCCATCACCGACCCGGCGATGCTCGTCGCGAAGATCGGCAACACCTGGGTGCTGGTCCTGGCGGCCTTCACCTTCGCCGTCGCCACCATGGGCGTCAACATCGTCGCCAACTTCGTTTCACCCGCCTACGACCTGGCCAACGTCTGGCCGCAGAAGATCAGCTTCAAGGTCGGCGGCATGATCAGCACGGTAGCCGCGCTGGTCGTCACCCCCTGGAACCTCTTCTCCAACCCCACCGTCGTCAACTACTTCCTCGGTGGCCTCGGCGCCTTCCTCGGCCCGCTGTTCGGTGTGATCATGCTGGACACCTACTGGCTGAAGCGCGGCCGCATCGACGTCGACCAGCTCTTCAGCGCCGAACCCAGGTCCCGCTACTACTACCGCAAGGGGGTCAACCCCAAGGCGCTGTGGGCGTTCCTGCCCTCGGCGGCGGTCGCAGCGGTGCTTGCGCTGGTCAAGGACTTCAGCGCCGTGGCCCCGTACTCCTGGTTCATCGGGACCGCGCTGTCCGCGGCGCTGTACCTGGTGCTGTGCCGATCCGAGCGCACCGCTCCGGCCGTCGCTCCGGCCGCAGCCGTCGTGGAGGGCTGAGCGTGCGGATCGTCGTCACCAACTGCAACACCACGCAGGAGATGACCGAGGAGATCCTCCGTGGTGCCCGGGCCGCCGCCGGCCCGGGCACCACCGTGACCGGACTGACCCCCGCGTGGGAGCCGGAGTCCGCGGAGGGCTGGCTCGACAGCTACCTCTCGGCCGCCGCCGTCCTCGACGCACTGCGCACCTACGAGGGCCCGTACGACGCCGTGGTCATGGCGGGCTTCGGAGAGCACGGCCGCGAGGGCGCGCGGGAACTGCTGGACGTGCCGGTCGTCGACATCACCGAAGCCGCGGCCCACCTGGCGTGCCTGCTCGGGCGGCGGTTCGGGGTCGTCACCACCCTGGAACGCTCGTGCGGGCAGATCGAGGAACAGCCTGTACACGGCGGGCGTCCTGCAGAACTGCGCCGCCGTGGTCGGCACCGGCATCGGCGTCCTCGACCTCGGCGACACGGCCCGCACAGAGGAGGCCTTCGTGACCGCCGCCGAACGGGCCCGCGCGGCCGGCGCCGAGGTTCTCGTCCTGGGCTGCGCCGGGATGACCGGGCTGCAGCGGGCGGTGGGGGAGAAGCTGGGGCTTCCGGTGGTCGACGGGGTGGCCGCGGCGGTGAAGCTCGCCGAGTCCCTGGTCTCCCTGGGCCTGACGACGAGCCGGGCGGGCAGCTGGGCGAAGCCGCTGCCGAAACCGGGTGTGGGGGCGGGGGTGCAGATGGCGGGACCGCAGAAGTCCTGGAACTTCCGTACCGACTCCATGCCCCGGCTGATGATCAGCGCCTGGATCAGCCACAGGGCGACGAACGACGTCCAGCCGAGCGCGTTGAGGCCGAGGAAGGAGTGGTGGGTCCACGACGTCAGGCCCGGCCAGGCCGCGAGCAGCATGACGTTGACGGCGACGGACGCAAGGTAGGTCTGGATGCCGTACCACATGATGGCGATCACCACCCTGATCAGGGCCGGGATGTTGGCGCCCCAGACCCCGAAGCTGATCCGGCTGACGACCGGGAACGGGACCCCGTGCCGCTGGCCGATCCTGCCCATCATGTTCATCCCGAGGTAGATGAGGACGAAGCCGACGAGCAGGGAGGTGAAGATCTGCCAGACGTTCATGCCGAGGACCAGCAGGCCGGCGGCGAAGGTGTAGTTGCCGAGGTTGTGGACGTCGGACATCCACATGGCGAACAGGTCGAAGACCTTCCACTTGCGCTCGGCGGCGGGTGCGAGGTCTTCGTTGGTGAGGCGGGGGTCGGGGGCGAACGCTGGGACGCCGGTGGCTTCGGCGCGATCGGCGAGGGACACGGGGCCTCCATGGGCGAGGGGACGGAGGGGCCTTTCAGTACGGTCCGGTGCGGATCGATGGCGGGGAGGCACGTCCGGGTGGGGGCCGGATGCCGGTGAGTTCCCGGGTGCTGGGCGGGGGCTGGGTGAGGTCAGGGTGCGGGGTGCTTCTCGCGCAGGAACCAAGGCGTTTGGTATACCAAACTGCGCCGTCAACCGTTCCGCCCGATGTCCGTCCCGTTACGGCTCCGTAAAACACCCTCCGAATCCGCGAAGATGACCCCATGACGAAGATCGAACCCCTGGGTGCGGTGCGCGAGCGGGTGCTCGCCACGTTGCGGCAGGAGATCATCGCGGGGCGGCTGCGCCCGGGCGACCGCCTGGTCGAGCGGGAGCTCGCCGAGCGGTTCGGAGTCTCGCGCGTCCCGGTCCGGGAGGCGATCCGCGCACTGGTCGCCGAGGGGTTCGTGCTCTTCGAGACACCGCGCAGAACCGTCGTGCGGCGGCTGACCCCGACCGACGTCAAGGAGCTCTTCGAGCTGCGCGAGGCCCTCGAGGTCTACGCGGCCGGGCTCGCCACGGCCCGGGCGGGTGAGACGGACCTCGCGGAACTGGCGGAGCTGCTGGACCAGGCGGCGGCCGCGACCGCCGTCGGCGACGCCGAGACGATCACGGACATCAACACCCGTTTCCACGACCGGATCCTCGCCATGGCCGGCAACAGCCTGCTGATCTCGGTCATGGAACCGGTCGACGGACGACTGCGCTGGCTCACCCGCCAGAACGAGGAGTGGCCCCAGCTCCTGACCGAACACCGCGAGCTGTACGAGGCGATCGCCTCCGGCGACCCGGACCGCGCCCGCGCCCACGCCCTCGCCCATGTGCGCGCCAACTACCGCTCCACGGTGCGGCACCTGTTCGCAGACGGAGAGCTGCCCTAGGGCTGCCCTAGGGCCTGTCGTCTACGGCTTGGCCGGCAGCCCCGCCGCGTCCGCCGCCGTGCGCAGTACGTCCCGCAGCATCCGCGGCGTGAGCCGACCCGTGAAGGTGTTGCGCTGGCTGACGTGGAAGCAGCCGAACAGTTCCAGTCCTTCCAGTGACACCCGGGCCCCGTGCCCGAAGGCGGGCCGCGGCCGGGGTACCGCCCAGCCGGCCTCACCGAGCGCGGTCAGCGCGGCCTGCCAGCCGAAGGAGCCGAGCGCGACCACGGACCGCAGCGACGGACGCAGCAGCCGCAGTTCCTGCACGAGCCACGGCCGGCATGTGTCCCGTTCCTCGGGCGTCGGCTTGTTGGCGGGCGGAGCGCAGTGCACGGGCGCGGTGACGCGTACGCCGTACAGCTCCAGGCCGTCGTCGGCGGACACCGACGTAGGCTGCGACGCCAGACCCACGTCGTGCAGCGCCGCGTACAGCACGTCCCCGGAGCGGTCTCGGGTGAACATCCGTCCGGTCCGGTTTCCGCCGTGGGCCGCGGGGGCGAGGCCGATGACGAGCAGCCGGGCGTCCGGTGGCCCGAAGCCCGGCACCGGACGCCCCCAGTACGTCCAGTCGGCGAACGCGGCCCGCTTGGTGGCGGCCACCTCCTCGCGCCATGCGACCAGGCGCGGGCAGGCACGGCATCCCGTGATCCGCTCGTCCAGCCGGGCGAGGCTGCTGCTGTCCATGCCTCCACGGTAGGGCCGGGCGACGCAGACCTGGAGCGGCACCCCGCTGCCTGGCTTTCACCGCGGAAATGGAGTCCGGTCCACCGGGCTCGGCGAGCTAAGGTCGGGAGCATGGCTTCTGAAGGTGCGGACCACGAGACGACGGGCGGGACCGAGGCGACCCGCGCGGCTACGACAGGCCGGGACTCCGGGGTGCTCCGCGGTGACGAGGCGGACCGGCGGGACTCCGGCACGGGCGCGGACGTCCGAGCCACCGACGCCCGGCCCTCCCCGCAGCCGGCGGACGCCGAACCGACCGCCGTGGACCCGAAGGCCGCCGCCGCGGTGGCCGCCGCCGAGGCGGCCGGCCCGGGGAACGGCGAGAGTGTCCGCATCGACAGCTGGATCTGGTCCGTACGGCTCGTCAAGACCCGCTCGATCGGCTCCGCCGCCTGCCGGGGCGGGCACGTGCGGGTGAACGGCGAGCGCGTGAAGCCCGCGTACAACGTGCGCATCGGCGACGAGGTGCGCCTCAGGCACGAGGGCCGGGAGCGGGTCGTCGTCGTGAAGCGTCTGATCCGCAAGCGCGTAGGCGCCCCGGTGGCCGTGCAGTGCTACATCGACAACAGCCCGCCCCCGCCGCCCCGCGAGGCGATCGCCCCGGCAGGTGTCCGCGACCGTGGCACGGGCCGGCCCACCAAGCGCGACCGCCGCGAGACGGAACGCCTCCGCGGCCTTGCCGCGGCCGCGGGCGGCGGCTTCGCGAGCGGTCTGGGCGCACAGGGCAGGCCCGGTGGCCGGAGTCGGACCAAGGGTGGGAGTTGAGCTACCCCGCCCGCACCGCCCTCACCCACATCCGGTCGTCCGTCAGATACCTGTCCACACGCAGTCCCGCCTCCGCCAGCGCCTCCTCGAACTGCTGTCTGCTCAGGGACCGGGAGAGGAACGTCTGAGTCCAGGTCGCGTCCGGGAATTCGTACTCCGCGCGCACCGAGTCGACCCCGTCCCCCACCGGTTCCGCGGACACGATCCGTACCGTGAAGCCGCTCAGGTCGACCCGTTCACGTGGCAGGTTCGTGTGGTAGTCCTCGCCCTCCCTCTGGATCAGCACGCATCCGCCGTCGGCCACGTGCCGGGCGCAGGTCCGCAGCAGTCGTCCGCGCACCCCGACGTCCCCGGCGTGCACGAGGAACGACGCGAGCAGCACCACGTCGAACGTCTCGCCCAGGTCCAGGACCTCGATCGGGCTGCATATCGTGCGTGCGCCGCGCACCCGCTCCAGCATCTCCGGTGACTCGTCCACCGCGGTGACCGTGAGACCGCGCTCCAGCAGCGGATGGGTCATCCTCCCCACCCCGCTGCCCAGTTCCAGGATGTGCGCCCCCGCCGGCACGGCCGCGGCGACGATGTCCGGCTCGTCCCCGGGCGGTAGTCGTGAGTACAGCTCGACGGCACAGCCGTCGGGTGTGATCACGCCGGGGCCCGTGCCCCGGTAACCGGTCCGCATCTTCTGCTTCATGCCCGTCCAACGGGCCGCCGCGATTGTCCCGTTCCCGGTCCACTGTCACCCGATGGGGTGAAACGTTCGAGGGTCGAACGGCGTCACAGCGCGAACCAGCCGTGACCCCCGTACCAGTGCCCGCCCGCCCGCAGATGATCCCCCACCGCCCGCTCCACGCCGCTCCGCCGGGGCAGCTCTCCGACCGGCAGCTCCGGGTCGCCGAAGACGAAGCCGACCGGTAGCCCGTCGTCCGGTGTCGTGTCCTGGTAGGCGAGTTCGAAGCGGTTCTGGAAGCGGATGATGTTGGAGTCCGCCGGAAGATACCGCTTGAGCTGGGGATCGAGCAGCCAGGAGTGGCACACGGCGATCTCATGGCGCTCGTCGGGATAGTGCCGGGCGAAGAATGCCCGTGCCAGCGTCAGGGACCGCTCGCAGGCGGACGGCGACAGCGGGCCACTGAAGTCGGGTATGTGCAGGCTCAGACAGAGGTCGCCGGGCCCGTGCGCCCGGCCCGCCGCCGCGACGGCCCGCCCCGTGCGCCGTCCCAGCCGCGCCCGCTGGAACTGCAGCCGCCCCAGTTGGAACAGCTCCCCATGAAAGTGGAGCGCGATCCACCAGGGGAACAGCAACCCGCCCGTGCCACGGCGTCGGCGGTGCACCGCCATGTGCCGGCCGAGGTCGGCGAGCGTGCGACGGGACACATCCTCCGGGATGCCGCGCTCGCGGTGGTACGCCCGCACGTACGGCAGCGCCGCGACGAAGACGTACACGGGGAAGAGCCGTCCGAGCGGCCCCGCCGACGCGGGGAACTGCGGTGGCTCCCAGCCCTTGCCGATCTCCCCCATGTCCCGTACCAGGCGGGCGACACACCGCTCCACCAGCGTCGTCGCCTCCGGGTCCCGGCCGAGCCGGGCGCGCTGGGCGACGAGTTCGTTGATGTCCTCGTGGGGCACCGACAGATCGAGCAGCACGTCGGGCAGCTCGTCCGCGTCGGGCAGGGTGGCCTGGACACGCGTGTCACCGTCGCTGTCGAGGTCCCTCAGCCACTCGGCGAGCCGCGCGTCCGCCCGCAGCGTTTCCAGCAGCACCGTCGCCTCCCCGCACGGACCCGGTCCCGCTGCTGTTCGCGGACGCCCGGATCCGGTCGCCGTCCCATGGTGAACGTGCACCACGAAGGGTACTGGTGCCCTGAGGAGCAGTGAGGGCGATGCGTACGGGCAGTGAACCGACAACGGCGCGCAGTGCGCTGCGGGCCCGCTTCTGGCTGAGCCTGTGGGGCCTGGTGTGGGCCACCTTCGGCACGGTCGTGTTCGCACTCCTCGGCCGGCCGGGCTGGGCGGCCGCGTGCGGTGCGCTGTGGCTGGTCGTCGCCGCGGACATGACCCTGATCGTGCGGCACATCCGTCAGGGCCCACACTGGCAGCCGGGCCGTGAGGTCCCGCCGTACCCGCCGCCGGAACGCCGCGGCCGGTAGCCGCTGAGAGGATCCTGTCGGCGGTGCGGGCCGCAGAGGCGCGTGCCAGGTCCCGCGATGCCGAGCTGATCAGGAAGGTCGGCCCTAGGAGTCGAAGCGTGCCGCCTTCAGGTACTGAGGGTTCGGGTCCAGTGCGGCGGCCAGCCGGAAGTGCCGCTTCGCCTCGTCGGGCCGGGCCTGGCGCTCGTAGGTGCGGGCGAGTGCGAAGTGCGCGTACGCGTTGTCCGGCTCGCGTTCCAGCACGATGCTGAACTCCAGCTCGGCCGGTCGTAGTTGCGCGGCTGCGAAGAAGGCACGCGCGCGAAGCAGCCGGGCGGCGGTGTTCTCGGGGTGGGCGGCGATCACGCCGTCGAGCAGCTTGACCGCGCCCCGCGGGTCCCGTGCTGCGAGGAGTTGTTCCGCGGCGCGGAAGTCGATGACATGCGTTTCCGGAGTGGGTCCGGTGGAATCGCTGGTCTCGGGCACGGCAGAGTCCTTCCCTTACTGCACCGGTTCAACGCCCCCGCGGGCGGACGCTATTCCTGTGAACGGTGCGCTCTGTGGACGAGTTCCTCCCATACGTCCCTTACGCGCTGCTTCAGCTGCTCCAGCGGCACATCGTTGTCGATCACGATGTCCGCGACTTCCAGGCGCTTCTGGCGTGGCGCCTGGGCGGCCATGCGGGCGCGTGCGTCCTCCTCGGTCATACCTCGCAGGCGGACCAGCCGGTCGAGCCGGGTGGCGGGGCTCGCGTCGACGACGATCACGACGTCGTAGAGCGGGGCCAGCCCGTTCTCGGCGAGGAGGGGGACGTCGTGGACGACCACCGCGTCGTCGGGAGCGGTGGTCTCCAGTTCGCGGGAGCGGGCGCCCACCAAGGGGTGCACGATCGAGTTCAGGACCGCCAGCTTGTCCGGGTCGGCGAAGACGATGGAGCCCAGCCTGGGGCGGTCCAGGCTGCCGTCCGCGGTGAGGATGTCCTCGCCGAACGCCTCGACGACCGCCGAGAGCCCGGGGGTGCCCGGAGCGACGACCTCGCGCGCGATGCGGTCCGCGTCGATCAGTACGGCCCCGCTCTCCACGAGCAGCCGCGACACCTCGCTCTTGCCGGCGCCGATACCGCCGGTCAGGCCCACCTTCAGCATGCCGGGAAGCTTACGGCCTGCCACTGACGGTACCGATGGCAGGCCGTGGGTCGAGCTCCCCGCCTCGGGCTCAGCCGTCGCCCTCGCGCTCCGCCAGGAAGCGCTCGAATTCCTGTCCGATCTCATCCGCGGACGGGATCTCCATGGGCTCGGCGAGCATGTTGCCGCGCGTCTCGGCGCCTGCGGCGGCGTCGTACTGGTGCTCGAGCCCCTGGACGAGCCGCACCAGGTCCTCGTCACCCTCCCGGATCTGCCGCTCGATCTCCGTCTGCGTGCGGTGCGCGTCGTTGCGCAGGGAGTGCGCGACGCCCGGCAGAACGAGTCCGGTGGCGGCCGTGATGGCCTCCAGGACGGTGAGCGCGGCGTCCGGATACGGGGAGCGGGCGATGTAGTGGGGGACGTGCGCGGCGACGCCCAGAACGTCGTGTCCGGCCTCAGCGAGCCGGTACTCGATCAGGGCCTCGGCGCTGCCCGGTACCTGTGCCTCCTCGAAGGGGCTGCGGTGGCCGGGTACCAGGTCGGTGCGGTTGCCGTGCGGGGTGAGGCCCACCGGCCGGGTGTGCGGCACGCCCATGGGGATGCCGTGGAAGTTCACGGACAGACGGACGCCGAGCCGCTCCACGATCTGCCCCACGGCCGCGGCGAACCGCTCCCACTCCACGTCCGGCTCGGGCCCCGACAGCAACAGGAACGGCGCTCCGGTCGCATCCTGCAGGAGGCGCACCTCGATGCTGGGGACCTCGTAGTCGGTCCAGCGGTCGCGCCGGAAGGTGAGCAGGGGACGGCGGGCGCGGTAGTCCACGAGCCGGTCGTGGTCGAAGCGGGCCACGACCTGCTGGGGGAGCGCGTCCAGGAGCCCGTCGACGATCAGGTCGCCGGTCTCGCCCGCGTCGATGTATCCGTCGAAGTGGTAGAGCATGACCAGTCCGGCCGATTCCTGGGCGAGCGCCATGTCGACGACGGCGAGGCCCTTCGGCTCCCATGCGTACAAACCCTGCGGATCAAGCACTGTAGACCGCTCCTCCTCGTGTTCGTACGGCACAACGCGGGCCGGGGCACGGTCATTCCCGGTCCGCGCACCGGCAGTACGGCCGTCACAGCCGACAGTGCCCAGGCCTCGAAACGCGACTGAGGGCCCGCCCCACAGGGGACGGGCCCTCAGTCATCGGCTAACGCCTAGCCGCGAGCGTTCAGCTCTGGCCGCCGGCCAGCTTCTCGCGCAGGGCCGCCAGCGCCTCGTCCGACGCCAGGGCGCCGGAGTTGTCGCCGCCCTCGGAGGAGTACGAACCGCCGGTCGCGACCGGAGCGGCGGCCTCGCCACCCTCGGCAGCGGCAGCGGCGTCCGCCTCGCGGGACTTGATGACCTGCTGCTGGTGCTGCTCGAAGCGGGCCTGCGCCTCGGCGTACTGGCGCTCCCACTCCTCGCGCTGCTTCTCGTAGCCCTCGAGCCAGTCGTTGGTCTCGGGGTCGAAGCCCTCGGGGTAGATGTAGTTGCCCTGGTCGTCGTAGGACGCGGCCATGCCGTACAGGGTCGGGTCGAACTCGACCGACGCCGGGTCGGCACCGAAGGACTCGTTGGCCTGCTTCAGCGAGAGGCTGATGCGGCGACGCTCGAGGTCGATGTCGATGACCTTGACGAAGATCTCGTCGTTGACCTGGACGACCTGCTCCGGGATCTCCACGTGGCGCTCGGCCAGCTCGGAGATGTGGACCAGACCCTCGATGCCCTCGTCCACGCGGACGAACGCACCGAACGGAACCAGCTTCGTGACCTTGCCGGGCACGACCTGGCCGATCTGGTGGGTGCGGGCGAACTGCTGCCACGGATCTTCCTGGGTCGCCTTCAGCGACAGGGAGACACGCTCGCGGTCCATGTCGACGTCGAGGACCTCGACGGTGACCTCCTGGCCCACCTCGACGACCTCGGACGGGTGGTCGATGTGCTTCCAGGACAGCTCGGAGACGTGGACCAGACCGTCGACGCCACCCAGGTCCACGAAGGCACCGAAGTTGACGATCGAGGAGACGACGCCGGACCGGACCTGACCCTTCTGCAGGGTCGTGAGGAAGGTCTGGCGGACCTCGGACTGGGTCTGCTCGAGCCAGGCGCGGCGGGACAGGACCACGTTGTTGCGGTTCTTGTCCAGCTCGATGATCTTGGCCTCGAGCTCCTTGCCGACGTACGGCTGCAGGTCGCGGACGCGGCGCATCTCGACCAGGGAGGCCGGCAGGAAGCCGCGGAGGCCGATGTCGAGGATGAGACCACCCTTGACGACCTCGATGACGGTACCGGTGACGATGCCGTCCTCTTCCTTGATCTTCTCGATGGTGCCCCAGGCACGCTCGTACTGGGCGCGCTTCTTCGAGAGGATCAGGCGGCCTTCCTTGTCCTCCTTCTGGAGGACCAGGGCCTCGATCTCGTCACCCACGGCGACGACCTCGTTCGGGTCGACGTCGTGCTTGATCGAGAGCTCGCGGCTCGGGATGACACCTTCGGTCTTGTAACCGATGTCGAGCAGGACCTCGTCCCGGTCGACCTTCACGATGACGCCGTCGACGATGTCGCCGTCGTTGAAGTACTTGATCGTCTCGTCGATCGCTGCGAGGAACGCTTCCTCGTTACCGATGTCGTTGACCGCTACCTGCGGGGTGGTGGCGGTGGTCTCGGTGCTGCTCGTCATGTGGAAAAGGGCTCCGGTACGGACATTGAAGTCGTAGGTACTGCTCACGCTGGAGCCCGTTTCGCTCTGCAGAAGCCGGACAGCCAAGGAAGCGCCCCACCAGCCAACTGGTGATGGCGCCTCGACAACCGAGGGGACATACAACAGATGCGAGCGCAGCCTGCTACGTCTGAGGTGCGCAGGCCCGCAGCGCAACTTGTAGCATACGGGGGCAGCCGGGCAGGGTCAATGCGCGAAGGCGCACACCCGGGGCGGATCGCCGCATTCCCGGCACAAGTCACCGTGCGACACCGGCCGCACCCGGCCGATGCCACGAGACCGTGCAGGCCACAGGACCCTTTTCCGTGACACCGCCGCGTCAGGCTGGACGGAAGAGTACGACGAGGGAGCCCACCATCCAAGAGCCCGAACAGTTCGAACCGGAAGCCACCCGACGCGCGGCGGGTGCCACGGAGAGTTCCCGGGCCAACCGGGGCTGGTGGGACCGGAACGCGGACGAGTACCAGATCGAGCACGGCACGTTCCTCGGCGACGACCGCTTCGTCTGGGGGCCCGAGGGCCTGGACGAGGTCGAGGCCGAGCTGCTCGGCCCGCCCGAGGACCTGAAGGGCAAGGACGTCCTGGAGATCGGTGCCGGCGCGGCGCAGTGCTCCCGCTGGCTCGCCGGGCACGGCGCCCGCCCGGTGGCCCTCGACCTCTCCCACCGCCAGCTCCAGCACGCCCTGCGCATCGGCGCCGGCTTCCCCCTGGTGCAGGCGGACGCCTGCGTCCTGCCCTTCCGGGACGCCTCCTTCGACCTGGCGTGCTCGGCGTACGGGGCGCTGCCCTTCGTGGCGGACCCGCGGCTGGTGCTGCGCGAGGTGCACCGGGTGCTGCGCCCCGACGGCCGTTTCGTGTTCTCGGCGACCCACCCCGTCCGCTGGGCGTTCCCGGACGAGCCGGGGCCGGAGGGTCTCGCGGTCTCGGCCTCCTACTTCGACCGCACGCCGTACGTGGAGCAGGACGAGGAGGGCCGGGCGGTGTACGTCGAGCACCACCGCACGCTCGGCGACCGGGTGCGGGACATCGTGACGTCCGGCTTCCGGCTCGTCGACCTGGTCGAGCCGGAGTGGCCGGCCTGGAACACGTCCGAGTGGGGCGGGTGGTCGCCGCTGCGCGGCGCGCTGATCCCGGGGACGGCGATCTTCGTGTGCGAACGGGACTGATGTACCGAGGGAGCGGTTCCGGCCAATCTGCGGGGGTTGCGGCCGTGCGCGTATGCCGGCCGTACCGGCAGGGCACAAACGATGAGTCGACATATCACCCTCAAGGCCGCGCTCCGCGGTGCCAGCGGTGGGGGGTACGCGCATGCACGTCTGCCCGGTCTGCCGGCGAGGGGACAGGACCACCCGGCTCCGCAGGTACTGGAGGACGCTGACGCCCGAGGCGCGCGCCGGGGCACCGCACCTCGCGCGGCCCGCACTGGACGAGGAGCGCTGGGCGGCGCCGTTCGGGCTCCTGACCGTGGGCTGCGCCCTGCTCGTGTCGGAGGTGTGGCTGGGGTTCGTCGGGCTGGCCGGCGGGGGCCTGTGGCTGGTTTCCCTGCGCGGCAGCGTCGCGCAGGCGGCGCGGCAGCGGGCCGACTGGCGCAGGCAGCTGTTCTGCCTGCGCTGCCACCACGTCTTTCTTCCGTGACGCGGCCGCCTGGAACACTGGTGCGGTGATCCGCCGCGACGCTCTCGACCGCCTGCCCGTCCGTTCCGCCGTCCCCTCTCTTGGAGCCGCTCTGGGCGAGCACGGGACGGCGGTGCTGTGCGCGCCGCCGGGCACCGGCAAGACGACGCTGGTGCCGCTCGCGCTGGCGGGGCTGCTGGGCGACGGTCCCGCTCGGCGGGTGGTGGTGGCCGAGCCTCGGCGGATCGCGGCGCGCGCGGCGGCCCGGCGGATGGCGTGGCTGCTGGGCGAGAAGACCGGTGAGAGCGTCGGCTACACCGTGCGCGGGGAGCGGGTGGTCGGGCGGCACACGCGCGTGGAGGTCGTCACGACCGGTGTGCTGTTGCAGCGGCTGCAGCGGGACCAGGAGCTGGCGGGCGTCGACGTGGTCGTGCTCGACGAGGTCCACGAGCGGCACCTGGACGCCGACACGGTCGCCGCCTTCCTGCTCGACGTACGCCAGACGCTGCGGCCGGAGCTGGAGTTGGTGGCTGCCTCCGCGACGACGGACACGGAGGGCTGGGCACGGCTGCTGGGCGGGGCACCGGTCGTCCGGGCGGAGGGCGTGTCGTACCCCGTGGAGGTGGTGTGGGCACCTCCCTCGCGCCCCGTGCGGCCCCCGCACGGGATGCGGGTGGATCCGGCGCTGCTCACGCATGTGGCGTCGGTGGTGCGGCGGGCGCTGGCCGAGTGCGAGGGGGACGTGCTGTGCTTCCTGCCCGGTGTCGGGGAGATGGCGCGCGTGGCGGGTCATCTGGGGGGTCTGGGCGGCACCGAGGTGCTCCAGGTTCACGGGCGGGCGCCGGCAGCCGTGCAGGAGGCCGTGCTGTCGCCGGGCTCGGCACGCCGTGTGGTGCTGGCGACGGCCGTGGCGGAGTCGTCCCTGACCGTGCCGGGGGTGCGGGCGGTCGTCGACTCCGGTCTCGCGCGCGAGCCGCGGGTCGACCATGCGCGGGGGCTGAGCGCGCTGACGACGGTACGGGCCTCGCAGGCGGCGGGTCGGCAGCGGGCGGGCCGGGCGGGGCGTGAGGCGCCGGGCCGGGTGTACCGCTGCTGGTCCGAGGCGGAGGACGCGCGGCTGCCGCGTTTCCCGGCGCCGGAGATCCGGCTGGCCGATCTGACGGCGTTCGCCTTGCAGGCGGCGTCCTGGGGCGACCCGGACGCGTCCGGGCTGGCGCTCCTCGACGCGCCGCCGCCCGGGCCGATGGCGGCGGCGCAATCGGTGCTGACGGCGATCGGCGCGGTGGACGCGGCGGGACGAGTCACGGAGCGGGGCGTACGGATGTCCCGGCTGGGACTGCATCCACGGCTGGCGCGGGCGCTGCTGGACGCGGCCCCGCGGGTCGGCGCGGAGCGGGCCGCGGAGGCGGTGGCTCTGCTGAGCGAGGAGCCGCCGCGGGAGTACGGCGACGACCTGGCGGCGGTGTGGCGGGCGGCCCGGCTCCAGGGCGCCGCGTACGCGGCGCCCTGGAGGGAGGAGGTGCGCCGGCTGCGGGCCGCGGCGGGCGACGTGCCTGTCGGTCCTGCGGAGGTGGGCGACGAACGGGTGGTGGGACTCGTCGCCGCGCTCGCCTTCCCGGAGCGGCTCGCGCGGGCCGACGCCGGCTCATGCCTCATGGTGAACGGCACCCGCGCCGAGCTGAGGGAAGGGTCGGGGCTGCGCGGTGCCCCGTGGCTGGCGGTGGCCGTGGCCGACCGACCCGTCGGTGCGGGGCACGCGCGCGTGGGGCTCGCCGCCGTGGTCGACGAGGACGTGGCGCGGCGGGCTGCCGGGGCCCTGTACTCCACGAGCGAGGAGGTGCACTGGGCCGACGGAGATGTCGTCGCCCGGAGTGTCGAGCGGCTCGGGGCCGTCGAGCTGGCGGCGCGGCCGCTGCGGGACCCGGCACCCGCCCTCGTACGCCGGGCCCTGCTGGAGGGGCTGCGGCAGGAGGGCTTCGGTCTGCTGCGGTGGTCCCCTCAGGCCCGTGTGCTGCGGCAGCGCCTCGCCTTTCTGCAACTGCACCTGGGCGAGCCGTGGCCGGACGTCCGCGATGACGCGCTCCACGCGCGCGTGGACGAGTGGCTGGAGCCCGAGCTGAGCCGTGCCCGGCGGCGGGCCGACCTCGCCCGGATCGACGCGGGGCAGGCCCTGGCCCGGCTGCTGCCCTGGTCCACCGGGGACGCCGCCCGGCTCGACGAACTCGCCCCGGAGCGGATCACCGTCCCGAGCGGGTCCGCGATCCGGATCGACTACGCCGATCCCGAGCGGCCCGTGCTCGCCGTGAAGCTGCAGGAGATGTTCGGGCTGCAGGCCTCGCCCGAGATCGCCGGTGTGCCCGTCGTCGTACATCTGCTCTCCCCCGCCGGGCGGCCCGCGGCCGTCACCGCCGACCTCGCCTCCTTCTGGCGGGACGGCTACAGGGCCGTACGGGCGGAGCTGCGCGGCCGCTACCCCAAGCACCCGTGGCCGGAGGACCCGGCCACCGCGGAGCCGACCCGGCACACGAACGCGCGGCTCAGGCGGTGACCGGCTCGGGCTCCACGACCGCGGTGGGCTCCGGGTCGTCCGGGCGGCGGCCGCGCGCCTCCAGGTAGAGGGACAGCGACAGCAGGGCGGCACCGAGGATCAGGAAGCCCCACGGCAGGGAGGACGCCAGCAGCAGCATCAGCAGGCGGTTGTGCTTGACCAGGGCGACCGTCGAGGCGATGTGGACCTCGCGCATCTTCACATGTCCCGCGAAGACCGTGACCCTGTCACGGCCCCCGAGGAGCGTGCCGCCACGCAACTCCTCCTTGTGGATCTCCTCGTAGACGGGCGCACCGGTCAGGGGTTCGACCCAGAACTTGCGAACCGTGGTGTACCAGCGGGTCGTGCCGGTCTTCGCGACCGACTCGGGGGTGATGCCCTTGACGGGCACCACCCTGGGGAAGGGGACCTTGGTCCACGGGATCGTCTGTTCGAAGTAGTAGACCTTGACGCCCCGGAAGGTCCGCGTGCCCTTGTAGTGGATGGGGCGGGTGACGCGGGCTTGCGCGTCGAAGTACTCGTAGTCCCGCTTCTGGGTCAGGAACGGCCATTTGAACTCGATGCCGTCACGGTGGACGGGGTCGCCGTCGACCATCTCGCCGGTGGCGTGGACGGGTTCCTGGCTGTGGGCGTCGAAAATGTACCGCTCCGGGATGCGGGACACCATGGCGCCGTCGGGTCCCTGCACATAGGACAGGCCGTCCCAGACGACCACGTCCCGGCCCGCGGTCTTCTCGATCTTCTCAGCGGCCTCCACGTTCCCTCCGAGGGTCTGCACGATGATGACCTTGGGGACCGTGCGGGACGTCATGGTGCCGTAGTCGAGGAGGGTGGCGTTCTTCGCCTCGAGGACCATGGTCTGGTACTGGTTCGCGGGGACCTTGGACAGGCGTGTGAATGCGTACCAGCGCAGCAATGGGGACAGCGCCGTGAAGAACACGGCGAAGGCGAGCAGGATCAGGCCGGCCTTGCGGCGCATCTCACGTCCTCCCTGTGCGCGCGTCACGGATGTCTGGGGACCGTCGTCAGCAGTGGTTCAGGGGACGTCGTACCGGACGGCGAACCCAGGGCCGTCAGGCCGAACGCCAGGACGAACGCCGCGGCCAGGCCGATCGCGGCGGCGATGAGGGCGCGCATACGGGCCTCCCCTGGACGGCAGCCGGAACACGGAAACTGATGGGCCGTCAGGTCCGGCACCGTAGCGACGGGCGCACGAGATGAGAACAGAGCGCACGAAAAGGCGGCGGCGCCCCTCCGTGATGGAGGGGCGCCGCCGTCGTACGTTCCCGGAAGGCCTTACGAACTCGGGCTGGGGCTGGGGCTGGGGCTCGGGCTCGGGCTCGGGCTGGGGGACGAGTCGGCCGCCGCGACCTTCAGCTCGACCGTCAGGGTGGCCCCGCCCGCGGTGGTGATGCGGAGCAGGAATGTGCCGGTCGTGTCGTCGGCGTACAGCTTCGGCAGCTTCAGCAGGCCGTCGGCATCGGTCTTGAGGCCTGTGAGGGTGCGTACGGTCTTGCCGCTCGCGTCCTTGAAGTAGGGGCCCTTGTCGTTCTCGGTCGGGTCGTCGGCCGACTTGACGAGGGTCGCCGTGGCCGCGACACCGTCCGCGACGGCGCCCTTGTACGTGGCCTTCACCTCGACCTGGTCCGCGAACTCACCGCCCGGCGTGCAGGTCAGCTCGGTGTCGCTGGTACGGACGAGGGTGTCGGCCTGGCGTTCGGCGACGGTGGCCGAGTAGTCGAGGCCGGTGATCGTGCGGCCGACAACCAGGGCGCGGACCGTGAAACCGCCGGTCTTCTGGCCGGCGACGAGCGCGGGAGCGGTGGCCTTGCCCGAGCTGTCGGTGACGACGGTCGCGACGGTCTCCCCGCCGGTGAAGGTGGTGTCCGTGTCACCCATGATCGCGAACCGCACGCGGACCTTCGGCACGGCCTTGCCGGCCTTCGTGACGGCCTTCACCACGACCTTCCGGTCGAAGGTGTCGCCCGTCTTCGCGGAGAGCTGCCCGGTGCCGCTGTCGGCCAGGTGGTCCACCGTGTCGGTGGGGGTGGGGGCGGGCGGCGTCGGGGTGGTGGGCTTGCTCGGCGGTGGCGGGGTGGGGGTGGGGCTGGTGGTGCCGCCGTCGGGCTTGGAGGTGCTGGGCCTGCTCGTCTTCCTCGGCTTCGGGTCGGGGCTCGCACCGGAGTTCCGGTCGCTGCGGTGCGAGGGCAGGGTGCCGGTGCCGTCCGGGATCGAGTGGGTGCCCTTGCGGTAGTACTCGTACCAGGACAGAACGGTGTTCAGGTAGTCCTGCGAGTTGTTGTAGCTGAGTATCGCGGCGTTCATGTCGGCCTGCACCGACAGGTCACGGTCCGCGCGGCACAGGTAGTGCGCGGTGGCCAGAGCGGCGTCGTAGACGTTGTTGGGGTCCTTGACGCCGTCGCCGTTGCCGTCGCGACCCGCCCACGCCCAGGTGGACGGGATGAACTGCATGGGCCCGACCGCACGGTCGTAGGTGCTGTCGCCGTCGTATGCGCCGTTGTCGGTGTCCTTGATGCTGGCGAAGCCGTTGCCGTTCAGGACCGGGCCGAGGATCTTCGTGTACGTGGTGCCGTCCGCGTCGACCCGGCCGCCCTCGGCCTGGCCGGACTCCACCTGGCCGATGGCGGCGAGGAGTTGCCACGGCAGATTGCAGCCAGGCTTGGAGGTCTGGAGTTCCGCCGCGGCCTTCTGGTAGGCGTCGAGGACGGTGGCGGGTATGCCGCCCTGCCCTGTGCCGGAAGGGCCCGTGGTGGGCGTGGCGCTGGGGGCGGGCGACTCGGTGGGGCTGTTGAGCGGGGGCAGGTCGGTGTAGTAGCCGCCGTTGCCGGTGGCGGTGTCATCGCCACTCACGTTGCCGGTCGTCTCGGGCGTCGACTGCGCGCCGGTGGCCTGTCTGCCCTGGTCGTCGGTGGTGACCCCCGGAGCCTGGGATGCCGCCAGAGCCGCGACCGCGGCCGCGGCCACAGCTGTGGTTGCCGCCCCCTTGCGCAGCCTCCTGCCGAAACGCGCCGCCATTGAGTGAACCCCTCCCGTCGACGACCTGGTGTGTGCTGCTCTGTTGTGTCCGTGTGTTCGACCACGCACCCGTGCGGGGCGACCAGGTGACCCTACGACAACTTGCGACGCGGCGACACCGGTTGGTGCCCGGTTTTCACCAGTTGGTCATGTCCGCTTGGGGTGGACACAGAAGGAGGGTGGGTCGCCTCACCTTTCTCATGCGTCCCTCATACTGGACGTTCGTGATCGCCGGGTGGTTGTGCTCGGTCAACATCTGCGGCGGGAGGCGTCGTGCCGTTCACCCTCAGCCATGCCGCGGCCGTCCTGCCGGCCGTGCGCGGGGACGGGTCCGGACGCGGGCGGCTGGTACCCGCCGTTCTTGTCGCGGGATCGTTCGCGCCCGACATGACCTACTTCGCGGCGAGCGTGGTGTCCGGGGGGATGGAGTTCGGTACGGTCACGCACTCCTTCACAGGGGTGTTCACCGTCGATGTGCTCATCGCGTGGGCGCTGGTGGGGTTGTGGCTGGTTCTGCGGGAGCCGTTGGTGGCGCTGCTGCCGCCGGCGGCGCAGGGGCGGGTGGCGGCGCTGGCGCACTGCGGTACACCGCCGCGCAAGGTCTCGTTCGCACTCGTGGCCCGGTGGTACGTCTCCGCGGTGCTGGGTGCGCTGACGCATGTGGTGTGGGACGCGTTCACACACATCGGCCGGTGGGGGGTACGGCTGTTGCCCTGGCTGACGCGGCCGATCGCGGGTACGCCGCGGTACACGTATCTGCAGTACGGGAGTTCGGCCGTGGCGGCCGTAGTGATCGCCGTGTTCGTGGCGGTCGCGCTGCGGCGGGCGTCCGCCGGTTCGTCGGCGGTGTCGGCGCTGCCGGTGCTGTCGTGGGCGGACCGGTGGCTTGCGGCGGCGGTGATCGGCGGGTGCGCGGCGGCGGGGGCGGTCCAGCGGGCGTCACGGTGGTGGGCCTACTGGGGAACCCACGCGAAACCGTGGGAGGTGATCCCGCCGACGTGCTTCGGCGCGGGCGCGGGCCTCGCGGTGGGAATGGCGCTGTATGTGACGGGCGTCAGGGCCCTGCGGCGCACGACCAGGGACCGCCGGCGCGCGGACCGGGAACCGGCCCGATCGGCGTCTCGCTGATCTTCTAGGGTGACCCGGGTGGCCTGCGCGGACAGGGCTGCCGCGAGTTGACGACTGCTTTGCCCTCAGCCTGCGCCCCCACGGATCCGAGCCGGGCCGCCGGGTCACCGGCGCCGGGGGAGCCCCAGGCGGGCGGGGCCGGTGGGCCGCCTCGGCGGTGGCCGCCCGACCCGGCCCGGCTCCGCGGTGGCCGACCGGCCCCGGTCAAGGTCACCCGCCGCTCCCCCCGGAGACCGGGGCGACTCCGCCGACGCCCCGAGGCCGATCCCCCCGGCCCGTCGCGGACTAGTCCCCAAGGCCCTACCAGCTCCTACGCACCGCCATGAGCGACGCGACCAGCACGCAAGCGGGCATCGACCCCGACCGGGCCAGCTTCAGCGTCGCCTGGCAAGCCGCCCGCGACCAGCTCGTCCTGGCCGCAGACGTCATCACCGACACCGTCATCGATCTCGTCGGCACCATCGGCCGACACGTCCTGGCCGGCCTGCTGCCCCAGCGGCGGCTACGAGTCAGCCCCCGCATCGTCAAACGCGCCATCTCCAAGTACCAGGCCCGAGGCCCCCGCATCGACCGCACCAGCTACAAGGCCACTACCAGCATCGAAATCCTCGCGCTCCCAGGCCCTTGACGACGTGCACCAGCCGCAAACTTCACGGCCTTGCGACTAGTGCGCCGCCGACTCCCAGTCCGTCCCGTAGCCCACCGAGACGTCCAGTGGCGCCCGCAGCCGTACCGCTGCTGCCATCTCCCGGCGGACCAACTCCTCCGTCTGCTGCCGTTCGCCCGGGGCGATCTCCAGCACGATTTCGTCGTGGACCTGGAGGAGCATCCGGGACTTCAGGTCCGCCTCACGCAGCGCCCGGTCCACGTTCAGCATCGCGATCTTGACGATGTCCGCCGCCGTGCCCTGGATCGGGGCGTTCAGCGCCATCCGTTCGGCCATCTCCCGGCGCTGGCGGTTGTCGCTGTTCAGGTCGGGCAGATAGCGCCGACGGCCGAAGAGCGTCTCGGTGTAGCCCGTCGCCCTCGCTTCGTCCACCACACGGCGCAGATAGTCCCGCACCCCGCCGAACCGCTCGAAGTACGTGTCCATCAGCGCCCGTGCCTCCGCCGCCTCGATGTTCAGCTGCTGGGACAGGCCGAACGCCGACAGCCCGTACGCCAGGCCGTACGACATCGCCTTGATCTTGCGCCGCATCTCCGCGTCGACCGCGTCACGGCCGACCCCGAAGACCTGGGAGGCGACCGTGGTGTGCAGGTCCTCCCCGGAGGTGAACGCCTCGATCAGGCCCTCGTCCTCGGACAGGTGGGCCATCACGCGCAGCTCGATCTGGCTGTAGTCCGCGGTCATCAGGGATTCGAAGCCCTCACCGACCACGAAGCCCCGGCGGATCGCCCTGCCCTCGTCCGTGCGCACCGGGATGTTCTGCAGGTTCGGGTCCGTCGACGACAGGCGGCCCGTCGCGGCGACCGTCTGGTTGAACGTGGTGTGGATGCGGCCGTCCGTCGCGATCGTCTTGATCAGGCCCTCGACCGTCACCCGCAGCTTCGCCTGCTCCCGGTGGCGCAACATGATCACCGGCAGTTCGTTGTCCGTCTGGGTCGCCAGCCACGCGAGTGCGTCCGCGTCCGTCGTGTAGCCCGTCTTCGTCTTCTTCGTCTTCGGCAGGCCCAGCTCGCCGAAGAGGACCTCCTGGAGCTGCTTGGGCGAGCCCAGGTTGAACTCGTGCCCCGCCGCCGCGTACGCCTCCTTCACCGCCTGCTGGACGGCCCCCGCGAACATCTGCTCCATGGTCTCCAGATGCGCACGGTCCGCGGCGATGCCGTGCCGCTCCATCCGGGCCAGCAGCGCGGAGGTGGGCAGCTCCATGTCGCGCAGCAGATCCGCCGCACCGACCTCCCGCAGCTTCTCCTCGAACGCCTGGCCGAGGTCCAGGATCGCCCGGGCCTGGATCATCAGCGCCTCGGCCTCGGCGCCCTCGTCCGTGCCGAAGGCCAGCTGTCCGTCCGCCGTGGCCGCGGGCGCCAGCTCACGGCCCAGGTACTCCAGTGAGAGCGCGTCCAGCGCGAAGGAACGACGGCCCGGCTTGACCAGGTACGCGGCGAGCGCCGTGTCCATGGTCACGCCCTGAAGGGACCAGCCGTGCTCGGGAAGGACGCGCATCGCGCCCTTGGCGTTGTGCAGGACCTTCGGCCTGGCCGGGTCGGCGAGCCACTCCGCGAACGCCCTCTCGTCGGCCTCGTCCAGCTCCGCCGGATCGAACCAGGCCGCCGCGCCGTCGGCCGCGGCGAGCGCGATCTCGGCCACCGCGCCCGTGCCCAGCGCCCACGAGTCGACCGTGGCGACACCCAGGACCTGCGTGCCGTGCTCGGTGAGCCACGGCTTCAGCTCGCCCACGCCCAGGACCGCCCCGTCCAGCTCGACGCCGTCCGCCACGACCGGGTGCGCTTCGGCATCCTCGGCGCCCGGGTCGACGGCGAAGAGCCGCTCCCGCAGCGACGGGTTCCTGATCTCCAGGGTGTCCAGAACCATGGCGACGGCCTTGCGGTCGTACGCGGCACGCCTGAGGTCGGCGACCGCCTTCGGCAGCTCCACCTGCCGCTCCAGCTCGGTCAGCCGGCGGTTCAGCTTCACCGACTCCAGGTGGTCGCGCAGGTTCTGCCCGGCCTTGCCCTTGACCTCGTCGACGCGCTCGACCAGCTCCGCGAACGAGCCGAACTGGTTGATCCACTTCGCCGCCGTCTTCTCACCCACGCCCGGGATGCCCGGCAGGTTGTCCGACGGGTCGCCGCGCAGGGCGGCGAAGTCCGGGTACTGCGCCGGCGTCAGCCCGTACTTCTCGAACACCTTCTCCGGGGTGAACCGGGTCAGCTCCGAGACACCCTTGGTCGGGTACAGCACCGTCGTGTGCTCGCTGACCAGCTGGAAGGAGTCGCGGTCGCCGGTGACGATCAGCACCTCGAAGCCCTCTGCCTCGGCCTGGGTGGCGAGCGTGGCGATCACGTCGTCCGCCTCGTACCCCTCGACCGCGAAGCGGGCTGCGTGCATGGCGTCCAGCAGCTCGCAGATCAGCTCCACCTGGCCCTTGAACTCGTCCGGGGCCTTCGAACGGTTCGCCTTGTACTCGGTGAACTCCTCCGAGCGCCACGTCTTGCGGGAGACGTCGAACGCCACCGCGAAGTGCGTGGGCGACTCGTCGCGCAGCGTGTTGGCCAGCATCGACGCGAAACCGTAGATCGCGTTCGTCGGCTGGCCGGTCGCGGTGGTGAAGTTCTCCGCGGGCAGCGCGAAGAACGCGCGGTAGGCCAGGGAGTGCCCGTCCATGAGCATCAGCCGGGGACGGTCGCCGCCGGTGGTCTTGTCGGTCTGCTTCGATGCTGTCTCTGCCACGCCCCCGATCCTGCCACGCCCCACTGACACTCGGCCCCGGCCGCCCGGGCCCGCGGCCGATGAGCGGCCGGGGAACCCGGGCGGGACCCGTGGGTTAGGGAGCTACGGCTATGGGGTGCGGTGCGACCGGGGGCACGGTGTCCTGGTCGCTCACCCCCGCTCGCACACGGTCCCCGGCTCGCGCGCCGTCGTCCGCAGCCGTTGCCGCCGCCGTCCCCGAACCCGCGCATCCGCGATGTCGGTGGCGCGTGCGAGGATGCGGAGACACAGGTCACAGGTGTACGCGAAGGGGAGGGCCGCGATGGCCAGTAAGCCGCCCATGGGCGATCCGGTTCAGGACGCGCCGCAGGTCGCCGAGCCCAAGCACGCCGCGGCGGGGCTGCCGGCGATCGGGCACACCCTGCGCATCGCCCAGCAGCAGATGGGCGTGCGCCGCACCGCGCTGACGCTCCTGCGCGTCAACCAGAAGGACGGCTTCGACTGCCCTGGCTGCGCCTGGCCCGAGCCGGACCACCGGCACAAGGCGGAGTTCTGTGAGAACGGCGCGAAGGCGGTGGCCGAAGAGGCCACCCTGCGCCGGGTCACCCCCGAGTTCTTCGCCGCGCACCCGGTGACCGACCTCGCCGGCCGCAGCGGCTACTGGCTGGGCCAGCAGGGGCGGCTGACGCACCCCATGTACCTGCCGGAGGGCGCGGACCACTACGAGCCGGTCACCTGGGAGCGCGCCTTCGACATCATCGCCGAGGAGATCGCCGCTCTCGACTCCCCCGACCAGGCCGTCTTCTACACCTCCGGCCGCACCAGCAACGAGGCCGCGTTCCTCTACCAGCTGTTCGCCCGCGAGCTGGGCACCAACAACCTGCCCGACTGCTCGAACATGTGCCACGAGTCGTCCGGCTCGGCGCTCTCCGAGACGATCGGCATAGGCAAGGGCAGCGTCCTGCTCGAGGACCTCTACAAGGCGGACCTGATCATCGTCGCCGGGCAGAACCCCGGCACGAACCATCCGCGCATGCTCTCCGCCCTGGAGAAGGCCAAGGCGAACGGCGCGCGCATCATCAGCGTCAACCCTCTGCCCGAGTCGGGCCTGGAGCGGTTCAAGAACCCCCAGACACCCAAGGGCCTCACCGCGGGCGCCGCGCTCACCGACCTGTTCCTGCAGATCCGCATCGGTGGCGACCAGGCCCTCTTCCGCCTCCTGAACAAGCTGATCCTCGACACGGAGGGCGCGGTCGACGAGGAGTTCGTCCGGGACCACACCCACGGCTTCGAGGAGTTCGCGGAGGCCGCCCGCGCCGCCGACTGGGACGAGACGCTCACGGCGACCGGACTCACGCGCGAGGAGATCGAGAAGGCCCTGGGGATGGTCCTCGCCTCGCAGCGCACCATCGTCTGCTGGGCGATGGGCCTGACCCAGCACAAGCACTCGGTTCCCACCATCCGCGAGGTGGTCAACTTCCTGCTGCTGCGCGGCAACATCGGCCGCCCCGGCGCGGGCGTGTGCCCGGTGCGCGGTCACTCGAACGTGCAGGGCGACCGCACGATGGGCATCTTCGAACGGCCCGCGCCCGCCTTCCTGGACGCCCTGGAGAAGGAGTTCGGGTTCGCGCCGCCGCGCGAGCACGGCTACGACGTCGTCCGCGCCATCCGCGCCCTGCGGGACGGCGAGGCCAAGGTCTTCTTCGCGATGGGCGGCAACTTCGTGTCCGCCTCCCCCGACACCGAGGTGACGGAAGCCGCCATGCGGCGCGCGCGCCTGACCGTGCACGTGTCGACGAAGCTGAACCGCTCGCACGCGGTCACCGGCGCGCGCGCCCTGATCCTGCCCACCCTCGGCCGTACCGAGCGCGACCTTCAGGGCAGCGGCGAGCAGTTCGTCACCGTCGAGGACTCCATGGGCATGGTGCACGCCTCCCGCGGCCGTCTGGAGCCCGCGAGCCCGCACCTGCTCTCCGAGCCGGCCATCGTGTGCCGCCTCGCCCGCCGGGTGCTCGGCGACGGCAGCAAGGTGCAGTGGGAGGAGTTCGAGAAGGACTACGCGACCATCCGCGACCGCATCGCGCGCGTGATCCCCGGCTTCGAGGACTTCAACGCGCGCGTGGCCCGCCCGGGCGGATTCGCGCTCCCCCACGCCCCCCGCGACGAGCGCCGCTTCCCCACCGCCACCGGCAAGGCCAACTTCACGGCGGCCCCCGTGGAGCACCCGAGGCTGCCCGAGGGCCGGCTCCTGCTGCAGACCCTGCGCTCCCACGACCAGTACAACACCACGATCTACGGCCTCGACGACCGCTACCGGGGGATCAGGAACGGCCGCCGCGTCGTCCTGGTCCACCCCGAGGACGCCCGGGCGCTGGGCGTGGCGGACGGCTCGTACGTGGACCTGGTCAGCGAGTGGAAGGACGGCGTCGAGCGGCGCGCCCCCGGCTTCCGCGTCGTGCACTATCCCACCGCGCGGGGCTGCGCGGCCGCCTACTACCCGGAGACCAACGTGCTGGTCCCGCTGGACGCCACCGCCGATACGAGCAACACCCCCGCGAGCAAGTCCGTGGTGGTCCGCCTGGAACAATCGGCGACCGACTGAGCGTTTGCTCAGCCACAGTCGAGTGACCGATCACCACGAACGGAGCCGTGCCCCATGGGCGAGCAGCACACCGTGAAGTTCCCCCAGGAAGTCGTCGACGAGTACGCCGCGCTCGGCGTCGACCTGCCCGCCCTCTTCTCCGCCGGGCACCTCGGCACGCGGATGGGCGTCCAGATCGTCGAGGCGTCCGCAGAGCGCGTCGTCGGCACCATGCCGGTGGAGGGCAACACCCAGCCGTACGGACTGCTCCACGGCGGCGCCTCCGCCGTCCTCGCCGAGACCCTCGGCTCGGTCGGCGCCATGCTGCACGGCGGCAGCTCCAAGATCGCCGTCGGTGTCGACCTGAACTGCACCCACCACCGCGGGGTGCGTTCGGGCCTGGTCACCGGCGTGGCCACCCCCGTCCACCGGGGGCGCTCCACGGCGACGTACGAAATCGTCATCAGCGACGAGAACGGCAAGCGCGTGTGCACCGCCCGCCTCACCTGCCTGCTGCGAGACGTGCAGCCCGGCGACGAGACGCACCTGCGCACGGCGGACTGAGCCGCGAAAGCCCATCCCCGCACCGCCGTTGCCCCCGGACTCCCGGCGGCTTAGCGTCATGGCATGAGAACGGGAGGAGTCCCCCGGCCGGGGCTGACGGCGTGCGAAGTGTGGCTCGGACTGGCGCCGCTGACGAGCGCGGTGGCCACCGGCTGCCGCACCTCCGGCCAGAGCGACGCCACGAGCCGGGCCGCCTCCCCCTCGACGTCACCACGGGCCACGCCGGACGAGGAGTTGTGCACGCGGGTCGTCGCCCACTGGTCGCGCAAGGTGCTGGACACCCACACCTACGGGGACCACCAGTCGATGGGGCTCTCCAACGGTCAGTACGAGATCCTCCGGACGGTCGTGGACGCCGCGCGAGCCGAGAAGAGGCTTCAAATCCCCGAAGCCGCCAGCAAGCTGATCGGCCGTCAGGCCCGCGAGGGGTGTGCCGCCTGGTATCGCACCGGCGGCCCGAGCAAGGGCCCGTGGAGTTGAGCGGCGTGGGCCCCCTCGAGCCGGGCGAGGGCACACACGCGGGGGACGTGGATACGGACGACGTGCCCGGTGTCCGCCGTGGGCCTCTGGCCCGGCTGTCCGACCGGCACCGCCGTGCGGTCCTCACGGCCGCGACAGCCGCCGTCCTCCTCGCGGGCGGCGGCTATGTCTATGCGACCAGACCCCACAAGCCACCGGCGCCGGCCCCGCCGTACCCCTCCCAGGTGGTCGACATCACCTACCTGCACACCGAGGCCGCACCCCGGGGAGCACCCGCCGGGAGCTTCAGTTTCGAGGTCGCACTGCGCGTGCAGTCCGGCCCAGCGGTCACCGTGACACGGATAGCCCAGCCCTACGCAGGCCTGTCACTGACCTCCGAGCCCGCCGTCCCTTTCCGGACAGCGGCAGGATCCAGGCGCAAGATCACTATCACCATGCGCGTGACGGATTGCGGGAAAGCACCGGAGAACGCCGGACTCCCTTTCCTGGACGTAACTCTGCGTAATAAGCGCGTAATAGAGGCTCACAGTTACATACCTGGGTCACGGTATGCGCACGACCTCTCAGAAGCCCTGCAAGTCGCCTGCAGCAACCGTTCCACGTAATCACCAAAACCGCCGAGACGCCTGAACACACCCCGGCACGTCCTGCGAGTTCTCACTATGCGGACCGGGCGAATCAGTCCGAATTCCGCTCTTCCACCCACCCAGTACCGCTCTCCATTACCCGGTGTCATAACAAGAGCGTCACAGCCTCGTTCAACCTCTCCTTTACCTCCCCCACACCCGCTTAGAGTCACGGCCAGTCACCGCGCGGTCTGAATGTCAGTTCGGCCCAGCGCTCGACTCGGCCGCTTCCAGGGGGGAGGGCCGTGCCAGGGAAAGGACTGATCGTGCGTCAACGTTCGCTCATCGCCATCACCGCCGCGCTGGCGGCGGGAGCACTCACCCTCACCGCCTGCGGCTCGCGCGACAGCGGCGACAAGGGCTCGTCCGGCGGCGGCACCACCGTCACCATCGGAGTCGACGCCCCGCTGACCGGCGACCTGTCCGCCATGGGCCTGGGTATCAAGAACTCGGCCGACCTCGCTGCCAAGAACGCCAACAAGCAGAACTACGTCAAGGGCATCACCTTCAAGATCGAAGCCCTCGACGACCAGAAGCAGCCGTCCCAGGGTCAGCAGAACGCCACCAAGCTCGTCGCCGACAGCAACGTCCTCGGCGTCGTCGGCCCGCTGAACTCCTCCGTCGCCGAGTCGATGCAGAAGGTCTTCGACGACGCCAAGCTCGTCGAGGTCTCCCCGGCCAACACCGGCCCGGCCCTCACCCAGGGCGCGGACTGGCAGACCAAGAAGGTGCGCCCCTACAAGTCGTACTTCCGCACCGCGACCACGGACGCCATCCAGGGCCCGTTCGCCGCCCAGTACGTCTACAACGACGCCAAGAAGAAGAAGGTCTTCGTCATCGACGACAAGAAGACCTACGGCGCGGGCCTCGCCGGCACCTTCACCGAGGAGTTCAAGAAGCTCGGCGGCACGGTGGTCGGCACCGAGCACATCAACCCCGACACCACGGACTTCTCCGCGGTCGCCACCAAGGTCAAGAACTCGGGTGCGGACGTCGTCTACTACGGCGGCGAGTACCCGCAGGCAGGCCCGCTCAGCAAGCAGATCAAGGCCGCCGGTGCCAAGATCCCGCTCGTCGGCGGCGACGGCATCAACGACGCCACCTACGGCAAGCTGGCCGGTCCCGAGAGCACCGGCGACCTCGCCACCTCGGTCGGCGCCCCCGTCGAGTCCCTCCCCTCCGCCAAGCAGTTCGTCTCCGACTACAAGGCCGCCGGCTACAAGGACGCGTACTCCGCCTACGGCGGCTACTCCTACGACTCCGCCTGGGCGATCATCGAGGCCGTGAAGAAGGTCGTCGAGGACAACGGCGGCAAGCTCCCCTCCGACGCCCGCGCCAAGGTCACCGCCGCCATGCAGAACGTCTCCTTCGACGGTGTGACCGGCAAGGTCTCCTTCGACGAGTTCGGTGACGCCACCAACAAGCAGCTCACCGTGTACGCCGTCAAGAACGGTGCCTTCACGGCCGTCAAGTCCGGTACCTTCACCGGCTGACCACGCCCGCACCATCCTCACGAGCCGCGCGGGGCGCTGTTCCACTGGCGCCCCGCGCGGACTCGCATCCGGCCACATCCGTCGAACTTTTCCGAACGTCTCGGAGGACATGCGGTGAACGAACTGCCGCAGCAGCTGGTCAACGGCCTGCTACTGGGATCCATGTACGGGCTGGTCGCCATCGGCTACACGATGGTCTATGGCATCGTCCAGCTCATCAACTTCGCCCACGGCGAGATCTTCATGACCGGGGCGTTCGGCGCCCTCACGGTCTATGCGTACATCCTGCCCGACGGCACCTCCATGTGGGTCGCCCTGCCACTGATGCTCATCGGCGCCGTCCTGGTCGCCGTCCTCGTGGCCGTGGGAGCGGAGCGGTTCGCCTACCGGCCTCTGCGCAACGCCCCCCGCCTGGCCCCTCTCATCACGGCCATCGGCCTCTCCCTCGCCCTCCAGCAGGCCGTCTGGGCCTGGTACCCCGAGGCCAAATCCGCCCGCACCTTCCCGCAGATCAACGGGGGCCCCTTCCACCTCGGCAGTGTCACCATCCAGACCGGTGACGTCTTCCTCATCGTCGCGGCCCTCATCAGCATGGCCGTCCTCGCCTACTTCGTCATGAGGACCCGCACCGGACGCGGCATGCAGGCCACCGCCCAGGACCCCGACACCGCCAAGCTCATGGGTGTCGACACCGACCGCATCATCGTGGTCGCCTTCGCCCTCGGCGCCGCCTTCGCCGCCATCGGCGGCGTCGCCTACGGCCTCAAGTACGGCCAGATCGACTTCCGCATGGGCTTCATCCTCGGCCTCAAGGCCTTCACCGCGGCCGTCCTCGGTGGCATCGGCAACATCTACGGAGCCATGATCGGCGGCGTCGTCCTCGGTGTCGCCGAGACCCTGGCCACCGCCTACATCGCCGACCTCCCCGGTATGGAGAAGTTCGGCAGCCAGTCCTGGGCAGACGTCTGGGCGTTCGTACTCCTCATTCTCGTGCTGCTGTTCAGGCCACAGGGCCTGCTCGGCGAGCGCGTCGCGGACAGGGCGTGACACCGATGACCACACAGACCACCGCACTCGACACCCCCAGCACCCCCCCAACCGGCGTCCCCTCCGGACTCATCGGCATCCCGCCGCGCATCGGCCGCGCCGTCGCCACCGTGGGCGGCACCCTCACCATCCTCTCCACCTTCCTCTCCTGGACCTGGACCGCCGACTTCCCCGGCGACCTCACCGTCTACGGCTACCCGGGCGGCCTGCAGGTCCTCGTCCTCATCGGCGGCGTCCTCACCACCCTGTTCGCCCTCGCCTCCTACGGCCTCAAGGGCCTGGGCTGGCTCGTCCCCGCCGGCGCCGACGGGGCCCTGAAGTTCGCCGCCCTCACCACCTTCGCCACCGCCTGGTACACGGTCCTGGCGATCAGCGTCGAACTCGGCGGACTCGTCAACCTGGAGCCCGGCGGCTACCTCGTGGCCGTCACCAGCCTGGCCGCGCTGATCGGCTCCCTGGCCCTGCCCTTCCAGCGGCCCGAGCCCGACCCCGTCGACCCCGACGACACCACCTGGGAACACTTCAAGCACCGGGCCGCCCACCAATGGGCAACGGTCAAGGCCGCCTTCGCCTCCGGCACCCCGCGTCCCCTCGGCAAACTGTCCTCCTACGCCGAGATCCTGATCATCGTCGCGATCCTGGCCCTGGGGCTGACCGTCTTCACCTACGGCATCGGCACCGAGTACGACGAACTCTTCATCGGCTTCCTGCTCACCGCCGGCCTCGGTTTCGCGGCCCTCAACAAGGCCGGCCTGATCAGCCAGGCCTCCCAGCTCACCGCCCGCCACCAGAACATCACCACCTGCGGGGCGTTCGTCGCGGCGGCGCTGTTCCCCTTCACCCAGACCAACGACCAGTACGCAACCCTCGGCGTCTACATCCTCATCTTCGCCACCGTCGCCCTCGGCCTGAACATCGTCGTCGGCCTCGCCGGCCTCCTCGACCTCGGTTACGTCGCCTTCCTCGGCGTCGGCGCCTACGCCGCGGCCCTGGTATCCGGCTCCCCCAACTCGCCCTTCCACGTCCACTTCCCCTTCTGGGCCGCCGTCCTCATCGGCGCCGTCGCCTCCCTCGTGTTCGGCGTCCTCATCGGCGCCCCCACCCTGCGCCTGCGCGGCGACTACCTCGCCATCGTCACCCTCGGCTTCGGTGAGATCTTCCGCATCACGGCCAACAACCTCGACGGCACCTCCGGACCCGACCTCACCAACGGCTCCAACGGCATCGCGTCCATCCCGAACCTCGACATCCTCGGCTTCGACTTCGGCGCCGAGCACGACATCGCCGGGTTCAACATCGGCCGCTTCGCCAACTACTTCTTCCTGATGCTGATCATCACCGCCGTCGTCGTGCTCGTCTTCCGGCGCAGCGGCAACTCCCGCATCGGCCGGGCCTGGGTCGCCATCCGCGAGGACGAGACCGCCGCCCTCGCCATGGGCATCAACGGCTTCCGCGTCAAACTCATCGCCTTCGCCGTCGGCGCCTCCCTCGCCGGCCTCGCCGGCACCGTCCAGGCCCACGTCACCTACACCGTCACACCCGAGCAGTACCTCTTCGCCGGCCCCATCCCACCCAACTCCGCCTTCCTGCTCGCCGCGGTCGTCCTCGGCGGCATGGGCACCATCAGCGGCCCCCTCATCGGCGCCGCACTGCTCTTCCTCATCCCCAACAAGCTCCAATTCCTCGGCGACTACCAGCTCTTCGCCTTCGGTCTCGCACTCATCCTGCTGATGCGCTTCCGTCCGGAGGGCCTCATCCCGAACCGCCGCCGCCAACTGGAATTCCACGAAGAGGCGGAAGCGCCCACAGTCCTCAGCACGACAGGGGCCTGACCACCATGACCACCGACACCACCACCCAGGACGCCACCCCGGGCGCCACCGCCCCCGGCGAGGTCGTACTCGACGCACGCGGCGTCACCATGCGCTTCGGCGGACTCACCGCCGTACGAGGCGTCGACCTGACCGTCAACAGCGGCGAGATCGTCGGCCTCATCGGCCCCAACGGCGCCGGCAAAACCACCTTCTTCAACTGCCTGACCGGCCTGTACGTCCCCACGGAAGGCGAAGTCCGCTACAAAGGCAACATCCTGCCGCCCAAGTCCTTCAAGGTCACCGCCGCAGGCATCGCCCGCACGTTCCAGAACATCCGCCTGTTCGCCAACATGACGGTCCTGGAGAACGTGCTCGTCGGAGGCCACACCCGCACCAAGGAAGGCTTCTGGTCCGCCGTCCTGCGCGGCCCCGGATTCCACAAGGCCGAAGCAGCCTCCCGCGAACGTGCCATGGAACTCCTCGAGTTCGTCGGCCTCGCGGACAAGGCCGAACACCTCGCCCGCAACCTCCCCTACGGCGAACAGCGCAAGCTCGAAATCGCACGAGCGCTGGCCAGCGAACCCGGCCTGCTCCTGCTGGACGAACCCACCGCCGGCATGAACCCGCAGGAAACCCGCGCCACCGAGGAACTGGTCTTCGCCATCCGCGACAAAGGCATCGCCATCCTCGTCATCGAGCACGACATGCGGTTCATCTTCAACCTCTGCGACCGCGTCGCCGTCCTCGTCCAGGGCGAAAAACTCATCGAAGGCGACAGCGCCACCGTCCAGGGAGACGAACGCGTCATCGCCGCCTACCTCGGCGAACCCTTCGAAAACGCCCCCGGCGAGGAAGAGATCGCCGAAGTCGAAGCCGCCGAAGCAGCGGCCGAGACCACGACGGACGCCGCGCCCGGCAAGGAGAACGACCGATGACCGCACTGCTCGAAGTCGAAGACCTCCGAGTCGCCTACGGCAAGATCGAAGCCGTCAAGGGCATCTCCTTCAAGGTCGACGCCGGCCAGGTCGTCACCCTCATCGGCACCAACGGCGCCGGCAAGACCACCACACTGCGCACCCTGTCGGGCCTGCTGAAGCCCGTCGGCGGACAGATCAAATTCAACGGCAAGTCACTGAAGAAGATCCCCGCCCACCAGGTGGTCTCCCTGGGCCTCGCCCACTCACCCGAAGGGCGGCACATCTTCCCCCGCATGACCATCGAGGACAACCTCAGACTCGGAGCGTTCCTGCGCAACGACAAGCCAGGCATCGAAAAGGACATCCAGCGCGCCTACGACCTCTTCCCCATCCTCGGAGAACGCAGGAAGCAGGCCGCGGGCACCCTCTCCGGCGGCGAACAGCAGATGCTGGCCATGGGCCGCGCGCTGATGTCCCAGCCCAAGCTGCTCATGCTCGACGAACCCTCCATGGGCCTCTCCCCGATCATGATGCAGAAGATCATGGCGACGATCGCCGAGCTGAAGTCCCAGGGCACGACCATCCTGCTCGTCGAGCAGAACGCCCAGGCGGCACTGTCCCTGGCCGACCAGGGGCACGTCATGGAGGTCGGCACCATCGTCCTCTCGGGGACGGGCCAAGACCTGCTGCACGACGAGTCGGTACGCAAGGCGTACCTCGGCGAGGACTGAGCGCGCGTTTTCGGCCATACGAGGAGGCCCGCACCCCGTAGCCACGGGGTGCGGGCCTCTCCGCTGCACCGGCAGGGATGTCAGCCCTTGGCGGCCTTCTTCTCCTCCGCGTCCTGAATGACAGCCTCCGCCACCTGCTGCATGGACATACGACGATCCATCGACGTCTTCTGAATCCACCGGAACGCAGCCGGCTCCGTCAGCCCGTACTCCGTCTGAAGGATCGACTTCGCCCGGTCCACCAGCTTCCGGGTCTCCAGGCGCTGCGAGAGGTCCGCGACCTCCTTCTCCAGCTCCTTCAACTCCGTGAACCGCGAGACAGCCATCTCGATGGCCGGAACGACATCACTCTTACTGAACGGCTTCACCAGATACGCCATCGCACCCGCGTCCCGCGCCCGCTCCACCAGATCACGCTGCGAGAACGCCGTCAGCATCAGCACCGGGGCGATACGCTCCTCGGCGATCTTCTCCGCCGCGGAGATACCGTCGAGCTTCGGCATCTTCACGTCCAGAATCACAAGGTCGGGCTTGTGCTCCCGGGCCAGCTCGACGGCCTGCTCGCCATCGCCGGCCTCACCGACGACCGAGTAGCCCTCCTCCTCGAGCATCTCTTTGAGATCGAGCCGGATGAGCGCCTCGTCCTCGGCGATGACGACACGGGTCGTCAGCGGAGGCACGTGCGACTTGTCGTCGTCGGCAACGGGCTGGGGCGACTCGGGGGCGGTCACGGAGGCTCCTTGGTCCAGGGCAGGCAGGTACTGCTGACAAGAGCCTACCTAGCTGCGGTAAGGTGGGGCACGGCGGGTGACCGCCAACCTTCGTTTTTCAGGAAGCCCCGGTAGTCCAGCGGGAGAGACACGGTGCTCAAACCACCGACAGCGTGGGTTCGAATCCCACCCGGGGCACTTTCCCTTTGATTCCAAGGCACGGCCTAGAAAGCGGATGTTCCCATTCTCGTGAACATCCGCTTTTTGCTGCGTGTTGAAACGTCCAGTCGCACAGAGTGCCCATATGTACGACATGGGTACGCGCAAGCGAGCACTGGCTCTGGTGGCGCAGGGACGCAGCCTGAACTCCGTCAGCAAAGAAATGGGCATCTCCCGGCACGCGATCACGTGTTGGCTGACACGACTAGAGCCCCTATCCCGGACTCCGCCCTGCGTTCGCTGCCAAGACACGCCAACCATCCCACAAGACCTTGCAGCCTACGCCTACCTGCTGGGTCTCTACCTGGGCGACGGCTATATCATCTCCAAGCCGAAGCAGCACTACCTCATGGTCATGTGCACTGCTTCGTGGCCCGGACTGGCGCCGCCGAGGAAGCCATGCGCAGGGTCCTGCCTTGGCCTAATGTGAGCCGTCTCGAACGGGCAGGCTGCGTCGACGTGAAGTCCTACACCAAGCACTGGGTATGCCTGCTCCCTCAGCACGGCCCCGGCAAGAAGCACGAGCGCCGCATCGCCCTCGAACCCTGGCAGCAAGCCATCGTGGACGCCCACCCCTGGGAATTCATCCGCGGTCTCATCCACTCGGACGGCTGCCGTACCACCAACTGGACCACCCGGCTCATCGGCGGTGAGCGCAAGCGCTATGAGTATCCGCGGTACTTCTTCACCAACGTCTCGGACGACATCCGCCGGCTGTACACCGACACCCTCGACAAGCTCGGCGTCGAGTGGACGCACTGCACCCGCAACGGCAACCCGTACAACATCTCCGTCGCCAAGAAAGCCTCCGTCGCCCTCCTCGACGCCCACGTAGGCCCCGAGTACTGACCGACTACTTCGGGCTGTCGTCCTCGCCGATGTGGTGCACCCGGACCATGTTCGTCGAGCCCGACACCCCGGGCGGCGAGCCCGCCGTGATCACCACCACGTCGCCCTTCTGGCAGCGGCCGTACTTCAGCAGCAGTTCGTCGACCTGGTCGACCATCGCGTCCGTGGAGTCCACGTGCGGTCCCAGGAACGTCTCCACGCCCCAGGTGAGGTTGAGCTGCGAGCGCGTCGCCGGCTCGGGGGTGAAGGCGAGGAGCGGGATCGGGGAGCGGTAGCGGGAGAGGCGGCGGGCGGTGTCGCCGGACTGGGTGAAGGCGACGAGGAATTTCGCGCCGAGGAAGTCGCCGATCTCCGCTGCCGCGCGGGCGACGGCGCCGCCCTGGGTGCGGGGCTTGTTGCTGTCGGTCAGGGGCGGCAGGCCCTTGGCGAGGAGGTCCTCCTCGGCGGCCTCGACGATGCGGGCCATGGTCTTGACCGTTTCGATGGGATAGTTGCCGACGCTGGTCTCGCCGGAGAGCATCACCGCGTCGGTGCCGTCGATGACGGCGTTGGCCACGTCGGAGGCCTCGGCGCGGGTGGGGCGGGAATTCTCGATCATCGAGTCGAGCATCTGGGTGGCGACGATGACGGGTTTGGCGTTCCGCTTGGCGAGCTTGATGGCGCGCTTTTGGACGATCGGGACCTGTTCGAGTGGCATTTCGACGCCGAGGTCGCCGCGGGCGACCATGATGCCGTCGAAGGCGGCGACGATGTCGTCGATGTTCTCGACCGCCTGCGGTTTTTCGACTTTGGCGATGACGGGGAGGCGGCGGCTTTCTTCGTCCATGATGCGGTGGACGTCCTTGATGTCCCGGCCGCTGCGTACGAATGAGAGTGCGATGACGTCGAAGCCGGTGCGCAGGGCCCAGCGGAGGTCGTCTTCGTCCTTTTTGGAGAGTGCGGGGACGGAGACGGCGACTCCGGGCAGGTTCAGTCCCTTGTGGTCGGAGATCATGCCGCCTTCGACGACGGTGGTGTGGACGCGGGGGCCGTCGACGGCGGTGACCTGGAGGCAGACCTTGCCGTCGTCGACGAGGATGCGTTCGCCGGGGGTGACGTCGGTGGCGAGTCCGGCGTAGGTGGTTCCGCAGGTCTGGCGATCTCCCTCGGCGCCTTCTTCGACGGTGATGGTGAAGGTGTCTCCGCGTTCAAGGAGTACGGGGCCTTCGGTGAAGCGGCCGAGTCGGATCTTCGGGCCCTGAAGGTCGGCGAGGATTCCGACGCTGCGGCCGGTTTCGTCGGCGGCCTTTCGTACGCGCTGGTAGCGCTCCTCGTGTTCGGCGTAGGTGCCGTGGCTGAGGTTGAAGCGGGCGACGTCCATTCCGGCTTCGACCAGCGCCTTGATCTGGTCGTACGAGTCGGTTGCGGGGCCCAGAGTGCAGACGATCTTTGCTCGGCGCATGGTGCGAGCCTATGACTTACCGGCCGGTAGAGAATTGGTCGCGCGTGACTACTCAACAACCTTTGAGTGAAGCCTTGCTGCCAAGTGTTGAATTGTGCGGCATCCCGCTCCGATGAGCATCCGGGGAAATTGTCGCGGCATATTCACTGGCGCCGGGGCCCAAGGTCGAGGGGGCGGGATCTCCGGGGTGGCTGCTTCGCAGCCGTGGAGGTCATCAGATCGAAACCTGCGGGGACTGTTGCCGTTGGTCATGTTCGGGTCAGAATCTACGCGCGTCGTTGACCTTTTCCCGAGGAGTTCGAGAGATGCCGTTGAACCGCCGGAAGTTTCTGAGGAGATCCGCTGCGACCGGGGCGGGGGTGGCGCTGGCGGGTGCCGCGGCGGCTCCGGCGGCCGAGGCCGCGCCGGCGGGGAGGGGCCGCAAGCGGTATGCGCTGACCGTGATGGGGACGACGGATCTGCACGGTCACGTCTTCAACTGGGACTACTTCAAGGACGCGGAGTTCGCGGACAAGGCGGGCAACGCGCAGGGGCTGGCCCGGATCTCGACGCTGGTGAATCAGGTGCGCGAAGAGAAGGGCCGCTGCAACACGCTGCTGCTGGACGCGGGTGACACGATCCAGGGCACGCCGCTGACGTACTACTACGCGAAGGTGGATCCGATCACCGCCGAGGGCGGCCCGGTGCATCCGATGGCGCGGGCGATGAACGCGATCGGGTACGACGCGGTGGCGCTGGGCAACCACGAGTTCAACTACGGCATCGAGACGTTGCGGAAGTTCGAGGCGCAGTGCGACTTCCCGCTGCTGGGTGCGAACGCGCTGGACGCGAGGACTCAGCGGCCGGCGTTCCCGCCGTACTTCATGAAGACGTTCCGTGTGCCGGGCGCTCCGCCGGTGAAGGTCGCGGTGCTCGGTCTGACGAATCCTGGTATCGCGATCTGGGACAAGGGGTATGTGCAGGGCAGGCTGACGTTTCCGGGTCTGGAGGAGCAGGCGGCGAAGTGGGTGCCGAGGCTGCGGTCGATGGGTGCGGATGTGGTCGTGGTGTCGGCGCACTCAGGTGCGTCGGGCACGTCGTCGTACGGTGACCAGGTGCCGTACGTGGAGAACGCGGCCGCGAATGTGGCGCGGCAGGTGCCGGGTATCGACGCGATTCTGGTGGGGCACGCGCATGTGGAGATCCCGGAGCTGAGGGTCACCAATGAGCGGACGGGGAAGACGGTCGTCCTCTCCGAGCCGCTGTGCTACGCGGAGCGTCTCACGCTGTTCGACATCGACTTGGTGTTCGACAAGGGTCGGTGGGAGGTCGAGTCGGTGTCGGCGTCGCTGCGGAACTCGAACACGGTCGTCGACGACCCGAAGATCACCAAGCTGCTGTCGGACGCGCATGCCGCCGTGGTGACGTATGTCAATCAGGTGGTCGGCAAGGCGACGCAGGCGCTCACGACGGTGGAGGCGCGGTACAAGGACGCGCCGATCATCGATCTGATCACCAAGGTGCAGGAGGACGTCGTCAGGGCGGCGCTGGCGGGCACGGAGTTCGCGTCGTTGCCGGTGATCGCGCAGGCGTCGCCGTTCTCGCGGACGTCCGAGATCCCGGCGGGGGATGTGACGATCCGGGATCTGTCGAGTCTGTACATGTATGACAACACGCTGGTGGCGAAGCTGATGACGGGTACGCAGCTCCGGGCGTACCTGGAGTACTCGGCGGAGTACTTCGTGCAGACGGCGGCGGACGCCCCGGTCGATGTGGAGAAGTTGACGAACGCGGGCGGTCGGCCGGACTACAACTACGACTACGTCTCGGGTCTGGCGTATGACATCGACATCGCGCGGCCGGCCGGTTCGCGGATCAGGAATCTGTCCTTCGACGGTGCCGCGTTGGACGATGGGCAGCAGTTCGTGCTGGCGGTGAACAACTATCGCGCGAACGGTGGTGGCGCCTTCCCGTATGTGGCGTCCGCCAGGGAGTTGTGGTCGGAGTCGACGGAGATCCGGACCCGGATCGCGGAGTGGGTGACCGCGAAGGGGGTTCTGGCTCCGAAGGACTTCGCGTCGGTGGACTGGCGGCTGACGCGGAACGGCACGCCTGTCTTTTAAGAGCCTCTGAGGCTCGAGCAGGGCAGGTGGGCGGCGCCGGCGCGGGGTTTCGTGTCGGCGCCGTCCGGTTTCTCGTCTTCTACCGTTCGTCGACGAGCGGGGTGAGGATCTGGGGCCGTCGGCTGGGCGGGATGCGATTGGGCTGCTGGAGTCCGAAGGTGGTGAAGGCCGTTCGGCGGGGCAGGGGGTAGGGCTCTTTCCCGGTGAGAGAGTTGAGGATGGTGGCGCTGCGCCAGGCGGCGAGGCCGAGGTCGGGGCTGCCGACGCCGTGGGTGTGGAGTTCGGCGTTCTGGACGTAGACGTGTCCGGTGACGGTGGGGTCGAGGGTCATGCGGAAGTGGTCGTCGATGCGGGGGCGGCCGCTGGAGTCGCGGTGCAGGTGGGGGGCGAGTCCGGCGAGGAGGCGGCCGAGGGGGCGTTCGCGGTAGCCGGTGGCGAGTACGACGGCGTCGGTGGTGAGGCGGGAGCGGGTGTCCTGCTGGACGTGTTCCAGGTGGAGTTCGACTCGAGTGGTGCCGACCCGGCCGGCGGTGCGGACGCGGACTGCGGGGGTGAGGACGGTGTCGGGCCAGCCGCCGTGCAGGGTGCGGCGGTAGAGCTCGTCGTGGATGGCGGCGATGGTGCCGGCGTCGATGCCCTTGTGGAGTTGCCATTGGGCGGAGACGAGGCGGTCGCGTACGGGTTCGGAGAGGGCGTGGAAGTAGCGGGTGTAGTCGGGGGTGAAGTGTTCGAGGCCGAGCTTGGAGTACTCCATGGGGGCGAAGGCTTCGGTGCGGCCGATCCAGTGGATCCTCTCGCGGCCGGCGGGGCGGTGGCGCAGCAGGTCGAGGAAGACTTCGGCGCCTGACTGGCCGGAGCCGATGACGGTGATGTGGTCGGCGGCGAGGATCGTGTCGCGGTGCTGGAGGTAGTCGGCGGCGTGGATGACGGGTAGGCCGGGGGCTTTGACGAGGGGTTCGAGGGGTTCGGGCACGTGGGGTTCGGTGCCGACGCCGAGGACGATGTTGCGGGCGTGGGTGCGGCCGAGGGCTTGGGCCTGGCCGGTTGCGTCGAGTTGGGTGTAGTCGACTTCGAAGACATCGGTGTCGGGGTTCCAGCGGACGGCGTCGACCTGGTGGCCGAAGTGGAGTCCGGGGAGGTTGCCGGCGACCCAGCGGCAGTAGGCGTCGTATTCGGCGCGCTGGATGTGGAAGCGTTCGGCGAAGTAGAAGGGGAAGAGGCGGTCGCGGGCCTTGAGGTAGTTGAGGAAGGACCAGCGGCTGGTGGGGTCGGCGAGGGTCACCAGGTCGGCGAGGAAGGGGACTTGGAGGGTGGCGCCGTCGATGAGGAGGCCGGGGTGCCAGTCGAAGCCGGGGCGTTGTTCGTAGAAGGCGGTGTCGAGTTCGGCGAGGGGGTGGGCGAGGGCGGCGAGGGAGAGGTTGAACGGGCCGATGCCGATGCCGACGAGGTCGCGGGGTGCGTCGGGTTCGTGGTGGGGCGGGGTGGTCATCGGGGCGTGCTTCCTTCCACCAGGTTCAGGAGTGCGGCCAGGTCGCCGGGCCGGGTGTGGGGGTTGAGGAGGGTGGCTTTGAGCCACAGGCGGCCGTCGAGGCGGGCGCGGCCGAGGACGGCGCGGCCGTCGTGCAGGAGGGTGCGGCGGACGGCGGCGACGGTGTCGTCGGACGCTCCGGTGGGCCGGAACAGGACGGTGCTGATGGTGGGCGGGGCGTGCAGTTCGAAGGCGGGGTGGGCGGCCAGAAGGTCGGCGAACTCGTGTGCGACGGCGCAGACCTCGTCGACGAGGGTGCCGAGTCCGGTGCGGCCGAGTGTCTTGAGGGTGACGGCGATCTTGAGGATGTCGGGGCGCCGGGTCGTACGCAGGGAGCGTCCGAGGAGGTCGGGCAGGCCGGCGTCGGTGTCGTCGTCGGCGTTGAGGTAGTCGGCGCGGTGGCGCAGGGCGTGCAGGTCGTGGGGGTCGCGGACGGCGAGGAGGCCCGCTGCGACCGGCTGCCAGCCGAGTTTGTGCAGGTCGAGGGTGACGGTGTGGGCGCGTTCCAGGCCGGTGAGGAGGGCGCGGTGGCGGTCGCTGAAGAGGAGTCCGCCTCCGTAGGCGGCGTCGATGTGGAGGCGGGCGCCGTGGGTGGCGCACAGGTCGGCGAGGGCGGGCAGGGGGTCGATGAGGCCGGCGTCGGTGGTGCCCGCGGTGGCGGCTACCAGAACGGGTCCGCGGGGGCCGGTCAGGTCGGTGAGGGCGGCGTGGAGGGCGGCGGGGTCGAGGGTGCCGCGCGGGGTGGGCAGGACGACGGGCTGCGGCAGTGCGAGGAGCCAGGCGGCGCGGGTGAGGGAGTGGTGGGCGCCTGCCCCGCAGACGAGGCGGACGGTGCCGTGGGCTTCGCGGGCGAGGAGGAGGGCGAGCTGGTTGGCTTCGGTGCCGCCGGTGGTGACGAGGGCGGTGGCGGTTTCCGCCTCCGGGGCGCCTGTGTCGGCGTAGACCTCTTGGGCGAGTGCGCGGGTGACGAGCGCTTCGAGTTCGGAGGCTGCCGGGGCCTGGTCCCAGGAGTCGAGGGAGGGGTTGAGGGACGAGGCGGCGAGGTCGGCGGCGGTGGCGACGGCCAGGGGCGGGCAGTGCAGGTGGGCGGCGCACAGCGGGTCGGCGGGGTCGGCGGCGCCCTCGGCGAGGGCGCGCACCAGGGCTCGTACGGCGTCCGGGTCGCCCTTGTCCGGCAGGACGTCGCCGACGGCGTCGCGTACCCGGGCGGCGACCGCGGTGGGGCCGCCGGCGGGCAGGGGGCCGCCGCGCGCTCGTGCGCCCTCGTGCAGGGCGTCGAGGACGGTGGCGAGCAACGGCCGCAGGGCGCTCGGTCCGTCGGGTCCTGAGGCGAGGGGCGGCAAGCTCATGGGATGTCCTCCCGGGGCGCGCGGCAAGGGTAGTCAAGCCTGGCGGCAAGGGGGTTCGACACGCCCGAAGGGGACAACGATCAGACCTGAAAGCAGGTACTGGCCCGGTGAGGAGAGGAACGGAAAGGGTGGCGGGGGCGGCGCGCGGGCGGCGCCCGGTGGTGGGCCGGGCGCCGGTCGGTGGGGAGGTGGCCCTTTACGCCTCGCGGATGCGCAACGCCCGGGCCAGGTCGTCCAGTTCGTCGACGAGCCTGCGGCGCAGGGCCGGGGTGGGGTCCGCTTCGCGCAGGCATTGTTCGCCGCGGCGGAGGGTGTCCTCGTTCACGGCGTGGCGGGGGAACGCCCAGCGGCCGGCGGCGGTGGCGATGGCGGGGCCGCGGCGGGCGGCGACGGCGGGCGCGTCGGTCCAGTAGCGGTCGACGTACTCCTCGACGAGGTCGGCCTGCTCGGGCTGCCAGAAGCCCTGGGCCGTGGCGGTGAACAGGTAGTTGGACAGGTCGTCGGTGGTGAACATCGCCTCCCAGGCGCGCCGCTTGGCCTCCTCATCGGGCAGGGCGGCGCGGCAGCGGGCGGCGCCTTCCTGGCCGGTGGCGCTGGGGTCGCGGGCGAGTTCGTCGGCGATCGTGGCCTCGTCGACGGCGCCGAGGACGGCGAGGCGGCCCAGGATGCGCCAGCGCAGTTCGGGGTCGAGTTCGGGTCCGCCGGGCACGGTTCCGTCGGCGAGCCAGGCGGCGATGGTGTCGGGGTGGGCGGCGGCGTCGATGAAGTGGCGCACCGCGATCAGGCGCAGCCCCGGGTTGTCGCCGTCCTCGGTGCGGCGGATGAGGTCGCGGCACAGTCCGGTGAGGGTGGCGAGGGCGGCGGGGCGGGCGATGGGGGTACCTCCCTGCTCGAGCGGAGTCGAGAGCTTGGGGGAGGGCAGGTAGCGGTCGGCGATGTGGCCGGAGGCGAACGCGAGGACTCCGTCGACGAGGGCCAGGTCGGTCTCGTGCGGGAGGTGGGTGCGGGCGGTGTCCAGGTAGGTGGTGGCGGGCAGCCGGCCGTCGCGGACGGCGTCGCGCAGGGCGTTCCACACGACGGCGCGGCTGAGCGGCTGGGGCAGCCCGGCCAGAGCGTTCTGGACGGTTTCGAAGGACTCGGTATCGAAGCGGACCTTGGCGTAGGTGAGGTCGCCGTCGTTGAGCAGGAGCAGGTCGGGGCGCTTGCCGAGGGGCTGGGGCGCGGCCTGCGGGATGTCGACGTCGAGGCGTTCGCGCAGGGCGAGGGCGCCGTCGTCGGCGATGTGGTGGTCGTAGAGGCCGACGCTGATGCGGTGCGGGCGGCTGCCGTCGTGGTCGACGGTGAGGGCGTAGGTGCCGTCGTCGGCCTGGGTGAGGTGCGGGGTGAGGGTGTCGACGCCGGTGGTGCGCAGCCAGGCGTCGGCCCAGGCGTGCACGTCGCGGTCGGTGGCGCTCGCGAGGGAGTCGATGAAGTCGGCGAGGGCGGCGTTGCCGAAGCGGTGGCGGGCGAAGTGGGTGTTGATGCCGGCGAGGAAGTCCTTCTCGCCGAGCCAGGCCACCAGCTGCCGCAGCGCGGAGGCGCCCTTGGCGTAGGAGATGCCGTCGAAGTTGAGGAGCGCGGAGGCGGTGTCGTCGACCGCTTCGGGGGCGACGGGGTGGGTGGAGGGCCGCTGGTCGGCGTCGTAGCCCCAGGCCTTGCGGGCGACGCCGAAGTCGGTCCAGGTGTCGGTGAAGCGGGTGGCTTCGGTGAGGGTCTGGTAGCCCATGTACTCGGCGAAGGACTCGTTCAGCCAGATGTCGTCCCACCAGCGCAGGGTGACGAGGTCGCCGAACCACATGTGGGCCATCTCGTGGGCGATGACCATGGCGCGGGTCTGGCGCTGGGTGTCGGTGACGGCGGAGCGGTAGACGAACTCGTCGCGGAAGGTGACGAGGCCGGGGTTCTCCATGGCTCCGGCGTTGAATTCGGGGACGAACGCCTGGTCGTAGGAGTCGAAGGGGTAGGGCTCCTCGAACTTCTCGTGGTAGCGGTCGAAGCACTGGCGAGTGATCTCGAACAGTTCGTCCGCGTCGGCGTCGAGGTGGGGGGCGAGGGAGCGGCGGCAGTGGATGCCGAAGGGCAGCCCGCGGTGTTCGGTGGTGACGGAGTGCCAGGGTCCGGCGGCGACGGCGACCAGGTAGGTGGAGATGAGGGGGGTGGTGGCGGCGCGCCACAGGCCGTCGCCCTCGTGGGTGGTGATGCCGTTGGCGAGGACGCTCCACCCTTCGGGTGCCTTGACGGTGAGGTCGAAGACGGCCTTGAGGTCGGGCTGGTCGAAGGCGGCGAAGACGCGCTGGACGTCGTCCAGGAACAGCTGTGTGTAGACGTATGTCTCGCCGTCGGTGGGGTCGGTGAAGCGGTGCATGCCCTCGCCGGTGCGGGAGTAGCGCATGACGGCCTCGATGCGCAGTTCGTGCTCGCCGGCGGTGAGGTCCTTCAGTGGCAGCCGGTTCTCGACGAGAGTGGTGGTGTCGAGGGGCTGTCCGTCCAGGGTCGCGGAGCGCAGCTCGGCGGGCTTGAGTTCGACGAAGGTGTCCCCGGCCGTGCGGGCGGTGAAGCCGATGACGGTACGGGAGTCGAAGGTCTCGTCGCCGCCGGTCAGGTCGAGGGAGATCGCGTAGCGGTGGACGTCGAGGAGCCGGGCACGGGTCTGCGCTTCGTCGCGCGTGAGTACGGACATGGGGGACATGCTGCCCGATGCCGCCGAGCGGGCACAGGGGCGGTCCGGTACACGCCCTATGTCCGTCCGTCGTCGCGTGCGCTGGTGGGTGCGCGGGGCGGCTCGGTGGCGTCGTCGTCGCGCTGGCCGGGAAGCCGGGGCTCCGGGTGCGGCAGGGCGCGTGCCGGGGGCACGGTGCCTTCCTTGAGCCGGGCGCGCAGGGCGCGGACCTCCTGCTCCAGCGTCCGGGAGCGCTGGTGGGCGTTGTAGAGGTAGCGGACCTTGGTGCGCAGGGCCCAGGGGTCGACGGGCTTGGTCACGAGGTCGGCGACACCGAGAGCGAAGGCAGCGGAGGTGAGTTCGGCGTCGACGCCGAAGCCGGTGAGCAGGATGACGGGGATGTGCTGGGTCTGCTCCACCCGCCGCATGTAGCGCACGACGTCGAGACCGCTGACCTTGGGCATGCGCACGTCGAGGAGCAGAAGACCGACCTGGCCGCGCAGCACTTCCTTGAGTGCGGCGTCGCCGTTGGTCGCGCGGGTCACGCGGT